>JAHWJR010000007.1:6966-27225 GCA_019348335.1 Actinomycetota bacterium | reverse complement strand
CGGCCACGACCATCCCACCGGGGATCTACGCCGTGGGAGAGGACATCCTCCCCGGCCGCTACCGCTCGGCCGGAGGCAGCTTCTGCTACTGGGCCACGCTCCGGGGCAGGTCGGGGGAGTTCGACGAGATCATCGCCAACGACATCAGCGAAGGCGGCGCGCAAATCGTCGAGATCGGCGAAGAGGTCGCCTACTTCGAGACCAACGGCTGCGACACGTGGGTGCGCGGCTGAGCCATCACGTCCGCGCTCCGGTGCGTGGCAACGTCGGCGGGGAGAGCGAGGCGAGAGGCACGAGAGCGCGCCCACGTAGTCTCCCCTCAGCGGCTCCACCTCGCTCGGTGGCGTCCACACACCGGTGAGCGCCGCATGGCGGCGTCCGTTACGAGGAGGTGGTGCGGAGTGTCCGCAACGGCACACAGGCCGCGACCGACGTCGGCGGAGGGCGAGCCCGAGTCGTCGACGACCTTCACCGCTGATTGGCAAGCTCCACCGCAGCGCATGACCCCGGAGTGGCTCGTGCGGCCGCTTCGTGCCATCGAGGGCTCGCCGGAGCTCGACGGGGCCGTAGGGGCCCTCGCCCGCCTGTCGGGCGGGCTCCTGCGGTCTCCTCGGATCGAGGGCGCCCTTCGGGGCGAAGCTCTGGGTCATGCCCTGCACCCCCTGCTCACCGACTTCCCACTGGGCGCCTGGCTCAGCGCCACCTTGCTCGACGTCTTCGGCGGACGCCCCGCCCGGCCGGCGGCCACCGGGCTGGTCGGGTTCGGGCTGGCCATGACCGTTCCCACGGTCGCGGCCGGTCTCGCCGAATGGCGGGCAGCGGGGGAGGCACCGCGCCGCGTCGGGGTGGTCCACGCCGCAGTCAACGGCGCCGCCACGTCGCTGTACGCCGCGTCCTTCGTCGCCCGCCTGCGGGGCCGCCACTATCGGGGCGTCGCCCTGGCCCTGGCCGGCGGCAGCGCGGCGTGGGTGGGTGGCTACCTCGGCGGCCACCTCTCGCTGGTCCGCAAGATCGGCACCGCCGACCCTTCGTACGGTCCGGCTCCGGCGCGCCCGCCGCTTTCCTAGCCGCCGGCTCCGGCGGTGGGCCCGGTGCCATCGTGGTCCCCGATGCGTTGTGCTACCCGTGGGGGGCCGGCCGCCGTATTGCAAATCAGGCAACAACGCGACGACCCGCCGGTAGCGTCGCCGCTCGTGGCCGGAGCGCCTGAAGCCCTCGTCGAAGCCCGGTCGCTGACCAAGCACTTCGGCCGCCACGTCGCCGTCGACGGCATCGACTTCAGGGTCGAGCGGGGCGAGGCGTTCGGCTTCCTCGGCCCCAATGGTGCCGGCAAGAGCTCCACCATGCGGATGATCGGGTGCGTGTCCCCCCTCACCGGCGGCGAATTGCGGGTCCTCGGCATGGACCCATCCCGTGACGGCCCCCGCATCCGGGCACGCCTCGGCGTGGTGCCCCAAGAGGACACGCTCGACACCGAGCTCACCGTCTCGGACAACCTCGCCATCTACGGCCGCTACTTCGGCCTCAGCCGGGCGGTGATCCGGGAGCGGACCGAGGAGCTGCTCGAGTTCGCCAAGCTCACCGAGCGCCGTCATGACCGGGTCGATCCGCTGTCGGGAGGCATGAAGCGGCGGCTGACCATCGCCCGGGCGCTGATCAACCGGCCCGAGGCCCTCCTGCTGGACGAGCCGACGACCGGCCTCGACCCCCAGGCTCGCCACCTGCTGTGGGACCGCCTCTACCGGCTCAAGCAGGAGGGGGTGACCCTGGTGCTCACCACGCACTACATGGAGGAGGCCGAGCAACTGTGCGACCGGCTCGTGATCATGGACCGTGGTCGTATCGCAGCCGAGGGCAGTCCACGGGAGCTCATCGCCCGCCACGCCACTCGAGAGGTGGTGGAGCTGCGCTTCCCGTCGGCCGGTGACCTGCAGGCGGCGTTGCCCCGTCTGGCCGGTGTCGCCGAACGGGTGGAGCCGCTCGCCGACCGGGTGCTGGCCTACACCGGTGACGGTGACGCCACGGTGGCGACCATCGCCGGCAACGGCGTGCACCCGGCGTCGGTCCTGGTCCGCCGCGGCACGCTCGAGGACGTCTTCCTGGTCCTGACCGGGCGCACGCTGGAGGACTGACCGGTGCCCACCACCGCCCTGCGCGTCGTCGAGCGGGAAGCCCGCGTCTTCCGGCGCCTCTGGCGGGGGACGGTGTTCTCGGCCTTCGTCACACCGGTGCTGTTCCTCGCCGCCCTCGGGTTGGGCCTGGGCGGCCTGGTCGACGAAGGAGGGGGCCTGGTGGCGGGCCTTCCCTACCTGGTCTTCGTCACGCCCGGGCTCCTCGCCGCCACCGCCATGCAGACGGCCGCCGGCGACGCCCTGTGGCCGGTGATGCTCGGCACCAAGTGGGCGCGCACGTTCCATGCCATGGTGGCCACCCCGCTGCGCCCGAGCGACGTCTACACCGGCCTGATGGCATGGACGGCCCTTCGCATCACGTTGTCGGCCACGGTGTTCCTCATCGTGGGCGCAGCGCTCGGCGGCGTTCCCTCGGCGTGGGGCGTGCTCGCCGTGCCGGCCGCGGTGCTGTGCGGCACGGCGTTCTTCGCGCCGCTGGCGGCGTACTCCGCCACCCAGCACACCGAAGTGTCCTTTCCCCTGATCATGCGCCTCGGCGTCATGCCCCTGTTCCTGTTCTCGGGCACGTTCTTCCCGGTGGAGCAGCTCCCCGGCTGGGCCCGGCCGGTGGCGTTGGCGTCGCCGCTCTGGCACGGGGTCGAGTTGGCGCGCAGCGCCACCACCGGCACGTTCGACGGATCGGGTGCAGTCGGGCACGTGCTCGTGCTCGTCGCCGTGCTGACGCTGGGCTGGTACGCCGGTACCCGAACCTGGGCCCGGCGGTTGGCTGGGTGAACGGGTGGACTCCCACGGAGAGCCCGACGAGGCGTGACTCCGCAGTGGCGAAGGCCATCGCCGGCTGGCGCCCGCTGCGCCTGGTGGAGCGCAACGCGTTGGTCTACCGGCGGACGTGGTACGTCCTCGTCGCCGGCCTGTTCGAGCCCATTCTCTACCTGCTCTCCATCGGGCTCGGCGTGGGCGCCCTCGTCGCTCCCGTGGCCGTCGGTGGGGGACGGGAGGTGCCCTACGAGGTGTTCGTGGCGCCGGGAATGCTGGCCGTGTCGGCCATGAACGGCGTGGTGTTCGACACCACCTTCAACTTCTTCGTCAAGTACAAGTACTCCAAGACCTTCGACGCGGTGCTGGCCACCCCGCTCGAAGTGGCCGACGTGGCTGTCGGGGAGTCGGCATGGGCCCTGCTGCGCAGTGCCGTCTACGCCGCCGGCTTTCTGTTGACCATGGTCGCCCTCGGCCTGGTGCAGTCGTGGTGGGCCGTGCTCGCCGTGCCCGCGGCCGTGCTCATCGGCTTCGCCTTCGCCGGCACGGGCATCGCCACCACCACCTGGATGCGGTCGTTCGTCGACTTCGACTACGTGGTCCTGGTGATCGTGCCCCTGTTCCTCTTCTCGGCCACCTTCTTCCCCCTCGACCGGTATCCCGAGGCACTCGGATGGGCGGTGCAGATCACGCCGCTGTACCAGGGCGTGGCCCTCGAGCGGGCGCTGGTGCTGGGCGACGTCGGTTGGGGGCTGCTCCTGCACGCCGGCTACCTGGTGGTGATGGGCGCCGCCGGTGTCTGGGTGGCCACTCGCCGGCTCACCATGCTCCTGCGCCGCTAGCGAACAGCGGGGGAGCGCCTCACACCTTCAGCCGGGCGGACGCCACGCCCTGCCACTCGATCATCACCACGGTGGCGTCGTCGCGCATGGGGCCGTCGTTGTGATCCTCGATGGCGTGCATGAGACGGCGCATGGTCTCGGGCGGCGGATCGTCACCGGCCGTTCGGGAGACGAGGTTGACCAGCTGGTCGGTCCCGAAGAGGTCACCCGAGGCGTCGCGAGCTTCGGTCACCCCGTCGGTGTACAGCAGCACGCGGTCGCCCGGCTCGAGCTGCTCCGTGAACACCTCGGAGGCGGGCCCGACCCCGAACGGGAGTCCGACACCGAGGTCCAGGTGCTTCACCACCCGGCCCTGGCGCAGGAGCAACGGGGGCGGATGGCCGGCGACGCACCACGACATCCGGCCGGTGGCGATGTCGAGGGAGATGAGGATGCCGGTGACGAACCGGCTGTCCTCGAAGTGGCAACGGATGGCATCCCCGACGTACTCGGCCATCTCCGGGAGACCGAAGCCCTTGCGGCGACTGTTGCGGTAGCCCGCCACCGCGGTGGTCGCCAGCAGACCGGCGTCCAGTCCATGGCCCATGGCATCGAAGACGGCGACCTGAGCGCGACGGGCGCCGACGCCGTAGTCGAAGGCGTCACCGCCGAGGTCCCCGGTGGGCACGAAGCAGGCGGCGATGGCCAGGTCCTCGGTGCCGAAGGTCAGCGGCGGCAGGAGCTGCCACAGCAACTCGGCGGCCACGGTGACGTCCTTCCGCCGGCGGGCCAGCTCGAAGAAGTCGCCGTAGGAGCCCTTGGTCATGACCAGCTGGGCGACCAGACCGCTGAATCCCCGCATCTCCTCCCGATCGCCCTGAGCGCCTCCACTGAAGAGCAGCTGCAAGACCCCGAGCCGTTCGGTGCCGTCGACCACCGGCACCCACACCGTCCGGTTCCCTGTCTCGTCGAGGGTGTCCACCACCTCCAGGGACCGGTAGCAACGACCAGGGAGGGTACGGTCGATTCCGACCTCCTGGAGGAGCGCCCCCCCGGGGCCGGACAGGGGCACCAGGGCGCACTGGTCCAGGTCCACGAGGTACAGCACCGCGGAGTCGGCACCCAAGCCCTTGGCGTGCCTGTCGATCAGACCAGGGATGGCGTCGGGCACGACCAGGTGGGCGGCGGCGAGCAGGGTTTCAGTCAAGTTGTTGGACTCGTCGGGCACCGGACCATCATGTCGCATCATGTCCGCACCACGTCTGGCCGGACGCGCAAGAGCCGCCGGCGCGATGCCGGCGGCTCCGGGGCAATCCTCAAGTCCTACAGGACTCGGACGTTCTGAGCTTCCTCACCCTTGCGACCAGGGGCAACGTCGAACTCGACCTGCTGACCCTCGTCGAGCGACCTGTAGCCACCGCCCTGGATGTTGGAGTAGTGCACGAAGACGTCGTCGCCCTGCTCGCGCGAGATGAAGCCGAAGCCCTTCTCGGCGTTGAAGAACTTGACGGTACCGGTTGCCATTTCGATCTCTCTTCTCTTGGCGGCCGCCTCCTTGCGAGGTGGCCGTACCCCGACGGTAGCGCCACAGGGCCCAGAGTCCACCAATGGACGATCACCGTCGCTGAGTTCGGCGACGGCCCCGACCATCCCTGCCACGCCCGGCCCGGCGCGGCCGCCGGTAGAATGACCGAGCCGGTTGCTCCTTCGGGTTGTGGGCGTCGACGAGGTCGTGGAGGCTCAGTCCGCCCCCGCCGGGGTGGCCTGACGCGCCGGCCCGACGCTGGCGATGGCGTCGAACAGCAGCGAGGGTCGGCCGCCGATGGAGTTGACGAAGATGGTCGTCACGCTCAGCGCCATGGCCACCATGGCCCACACCGGGTACACCAGGCCGGTGGTGGCGGCCGGGATGCCGATGCCGTTGAAGAGAAACGCCAAGGCCACGTTCTGGCGGGTGGTGCGGTAGCTGCGTCGGCTGATGTCCCGGGCGGTGAGCACGGCGGTGACCTCGTTGCCCACGATGATCACGTCGGCCGACTCCATGGCGATGTCGGTGCCCCCGCCCATGGCGACCCCCACGTCGGCCTGCATGAGGGCGGGGGCGTCGTTGATGCCGTCGCCGACCATGGCCACCCGGCCGGACTGCTGGAGCCGGCGAACGAGCTCGGCCTTCTGCTCGGGGAGGACGCCGGCATGCACCTGCGAGATGCCCACCTGGTCGGCAACCCGGCGGGCGGCCCGTTCGTTGTCCCCGGTGACCAGGACCGGTGTCAGCCCGGCTTGGCGCATGGCGGCGACGGCAGACACGGCGTCCGCCCGGAGCTCGTCGCCCAGCGCCAGGATCCCCAAGAGTCGATCGTCCCGGCCCACGGCGACGACCGTACGGCCGGCCGCCTCGAGCTCGGCGATCCGACCGGAAAGGGCACCGAGGTCCACGCCGTTGTCCTCCAGGAACCGCGGGCGTCCGACCAGCACCCGTCGGCCCTCGAGCACCGCTGAGACGCCCTGGCCGGTCACCGACTCGAAGTCGTCGACCGGCGGGAGGTCGAGCTCGCGCTCGAACGCCGAGCTCACCACCGCCTGCCCGAGCGGGTGCTCCGACGCCATCTCCGCCGCGGCGGCCACCCTCAGCAGCTCCTCGGCATCGTCGAGCGCCTCGACCTCGCGCACCGCGGGCCGGCCCTCGGTGAGGGTGCCGGTCTTGTCGAGCACCACCGTGGTGACCGAGCGGAACGCCTGGAACGCCTCGCCCGTGCGCATGATGATCCCCCGGTCGGCAGCCTCCCCGGCGCCGCGGACGACCGCCAACGGGGCGGCGATCCCCACTGCGCAGGGGTAACCCATGACCAGCACGCCCAGGCCGGCGAACACCGCACGCTCCACGTCCGCCTCGGGCCCCACCAACGACGTTGCCACGATCCATCCCAGAGCCGCCAGGGCGGCGACCACCAGCACGGTGGGGGTGTAGACCCGCAGCACCCGGTCGACGAGATGGAGGATCCCCGGCTTGAGAGCCCGGGCATCCTCCACGTGGCGCACGACCTGGGCGAGGAAGCTCTCGTCCCCCACGGCGTCCACCCGGACCAGCAGCGTTCCGGACGTGTTGATCGAACCGCCGATGACCGGGTCACCCTGGGAGCGTTCGACCGGCACCGGTTCGCCGGTGACCAGGGACTGGTCGACCGCCGAGTGGCCGCTCATCACCTGGCCGTCCACCGGGACCCGCTCACCCGGCCGGACCCGGACCAGGTCCCCGACCACCACCTCGGCGATGGACACCTCCAGCTCGTGCCCGTCCCGCTCGACCCGAGCCGTGTCGGGCTGCAGGTCCAGCAGGCGCCGCACCGCCTGGGAGCTGCGGGTCTTGACCAGTAGGGACAGCCACTCGGAGAAGATGTGGTAGTTGGCCACCAGGACGGTCACGGCGAAGAACGGTGCGGTGGGGAAGTCGTCACCGCCGACGGTGAGACCGTAGAGGCCACCGGCGATGCCGGCGAAGGCGCCGGTCTCCAACAGGACGTGCTGGTTGAGGATGCCCCGGCGGGCCGACTGCCAGGCCATGCGCAGGATGTGACCGGCCACGCCGAACACCACGGTGAGGGCCAGGGCGCCCACGACCCACGGAACCAACGACGTGCCCACACCGTTGGCCCGGGCGACGAGGACGGCCAGCGGCGGCCCGACCAGGGCCAGCGTGCCCCCCACCGCCGTGCGTGTGCCGAAGGGGCGCAGGATGGCGAAGGCCACCGGGACCAGGCTCACCACCACCGTGGCTGGCACGAGCACCGACCACAGGCTCTCCACGACGACGATCAAGGCGATGGCGACGAGGCTGAGGCCGGTGGCCACGAGCAGGCGCCGTCCTTCCCGGACGAGGGCCGCCTCCTCCTCTTCGAAGGGCCGCACCTTGCGGGGGTCGTAGACGTCGTAGCCGATGTCGCGCAGGGTGCCGAGCAGGGCCTCGGGTCGAACCTGCGCCGGGTCGTAGTCGACGAGGGCCTGCTCGTGGGTGAGGCTGACGGCCACCCTGTCGACGCCGTCCATGCGCCCGAGGGCCTTCTCGATGGTCCCGGTGCACAGGGAGCAGTGCAGCCCTGAGATCCGGGCCCGGATCCGCGCCCGCCCCTCCAGGGAGCTGGGCTCCTCGTCCCACAGCTCGGCCGGTGCACCCTCGATGGTCTCGCTGCTGCTCATCGGTCCTGCTCACCGGCCGGGGGGACAACGTCGTAGCCCGCCGTCGTGATTGCCTCGACCACTGCGTCGACCGGTGTCCGCGCCGGGTCGACCAGAACCCGCACGTGCCCGGCCCGGTGGTCGGCGGTGGCGCTCCGGACGCCGTCGAGGCGGCCGAGCACCTTCTCGACCCGGTTCTCGCAGCCGCCGCAGGTCATACCTCTCACGTGGAGCACCAGTTGCTCGCTCACGACGTCTCCTGTTCTGCTCGCCGATGTTCGGTGCCACGGTAGAGGTTCCAGCTAGCTGGAAGGCAACCTGCACCGCCACGGAAGTACCCTTCCAGCCAAGAGGAAGGTCAGTGGAGGGAGAACAGCCATGCAGATCGGCGAGTTGGGCCAGCAACTGGGCGTCAACCCCAAGACCATTCGGTACTACGAGTCGATCGGCCTGCTCCCGGAGCCGGCCCGCAGCTCTTCCGGCTACCGGGTCTACGACGAGGCCGACGCCGAGCGGCTGGGCTTCATCAAAGCAGCCCAACGCCTGGGCCTGGCCCTGGACGAGGTCCGGGAGATCCTCGCCCTGCGAGACGGGGGACAGGCTCCTTGCGCCTACGTCCGTACCGTGATCAGCCGCGAGGTCGCCGACATCGACCAACGACTCGACGAGCTCCACCGGCTCCGGGGCGAGCTCGTCGCCCTGGAGCAGCGGGCACGGGACGCCTCCGGCGAGGGGGCCATCTGCGGCCTGATCGAACACGTGCGCCAGAAGAGCGCCCCGTGACCAGCCCAGTGGGAGGAGCGATGCCCGCCACCGACCTGGTTCCCCTGCCCGACGACTGGGAGCGGGCCCTGGCCCTCGTCGCGCACCCCGACGACCTCGAATACGGGGCCGCCAGCGCCGTCGCCCGGTGGACCTCGGAAGGGCGCCACGTGACCTATGTCCTGGCCACCCGTGGGGAGGCGGGGCTGGGTGACGTCCCTCCCGAGGAGGCCGCGGCCCTCCGGGAGCAGGAGCAGCGGAACAGCGCGGCAGTCGTCGGTGTCGACGACGTCGAGTTCCTCGACCATTCGGACGGCGTCGTGGAGTACGGGTTGGCGCTGCGTCGCGACTTCGCCGGCGCCATCCGCCGTCACCGGCCGCACGTGGTGCTGACCCTGAACCGCCACGATTCGTGGGGCGGCCCTTCGTTCAACATGGCCGACCACCGCCACGTCGGCCTGGCCGTGCTCGACGCCGTCCGCGACGCCGCCAACCGGTGGATCTTCCGGGAGCTGGTCGCCGAGGGGCTCGAGCCCTGGGACGGCGTGGCCATGGCGTGCTTCAGCGGCTCACCCCTCGCCACGCACTCGGTCGACGTCACCGGGTTCCTCGACCAGGGGATCCGTTCGCTGCACGAGCACCGCAGCTACCTCGACCACGTCGGGACCGATGCCGACACCTGGCTGCGAACGCTGGCCGAGGAGGCCGGGCGCCGCTCGGGTTGTGAACACGCCGTGGCCCTCGAGGTCATGCGGCCCTGATCAGCCCTGACGCGCGAGAGAGAGGCGCCCGGCGGGTGGGCGCCTCTCTCGATCCGTACGGCCGTCGATCAGCCGATGGTGCCGCAGGCCACGGGAAGCTCGGCCTCCAGGGGCACGGGGGCTCCGACGGGGCCGGAGAGCGACGAGGTGCCGGCCTCGAAGTCGTAGGCGCCGTTGCCGTTCAGGTCGGCACCGTGGACGACGATGTGCAGGTCGTCCAGGGCATTGATGAACTCCGAGGGAATGGCGATCGTCCGCTTGTAACGCAGGGTGCCGTTCTTGTCGGCCACCGGGAAGCGGTCGAGGGCCAGGGCGTCGGAGAACTCGCCGCTGGTTCCACCGGAGGTGGTGAGGGAGACGTCGATGGGGCCGTAAGCCGGAAGACCCTCGAGCGTGTCGATGAGGCCGTCACCGTTGTCGTCGGCCGCCAGCGAGGGGCACTCGTTGCGGGCCTGCAGCTCACCGTGGATGTGCATGGCGTGGGGAAGGTCCGGGCTCAGGCCGTTGGCCTTGAGCGAGACGCGCACCTGGCCGTCCTTGATCACGAGCTTGGCGCGTCCGGTGACGTTGGAGCCGGCGTCGGCCGTGGGGTCGTGGGGAACCGGCTGGAGGTCCGCCCGAAGCACGTCGGAGCCACGGGATCCCTGAGGGCCCTGCGCCGAGGCCGGCGCGGCGAGGGACTAGCCCAGCGCACACACGGCCACGGTGGTCACGGAGAGCATCCTGCGCATGGAAGTACCTTTCGGAGGAACGGGGAGACAGCACTCCTTCGGCGCCGGGGTGGTGGCCGGATGACGCCGGGTGCCTACGGCGTCGCCTCGTCCTCGGCCGTCGCCCGCTCCGCCCGGGACTCGATCAGGAAGGCGCCGAGGGCGGCGGCCACCGTTGCGAACACCACCACGGCGTAGATGCTTAGGATCACCGAAACCAGCCGGCTGAGCAGCGACACCGGCTCGAAGACCAGGTTGCCGCTCAGTGCCAGGTTGGCGGACCACCACAGGGTCTCGCCGAGGCCCGGACCACGGCCGTCGGCGAGCCGTTCGGTCAGGAAGAGGAGCTGGCCGCCGGAGAAGACCACCACCGCGCTCGTGACCACGAGGAAGACGAGCCGCCCCCCGAGAAGCGACCGAGCGGTGCCGATGGCGCGGTACGACGATCCCACCACGCGAGCGGCCGGGAGCAGCCGGAGCGCACGCAACGCCCGTACGACGCGCAGCACGCGCAGGGCCGGGAGCACCAGGAACAGCACCGAGGGCCAGCGGCGACGCACGAACCGCACCGGGTTGCCCGACACCCACAGCTTGACGCCGAACTCCACGACGAACAGTGCCCAGATGACGTTGCCGACCAGCGCCAGCTCGTCGCGCTGGCCGGCGGGCGCGATCAGCTCGTAGGCCACCAGTCCTGCCCAGACCACGGCCAGGACGGCCATGGGCACGTCCAGACGCTGCTCGACCAGCGCGGCGGCACGTTCCCGGCGGCTGGGCTCGTCATCGGGATCACCGTCGAGGGTGGGGGGGGTGGCGTCGGCGTCGGCCATGGTCACATCCTCGCCGGTCGTGACCGGGACATGCTTGACGGCGGTCACCCCCGGAAAGGATGCCGGCATGGAGACCTCTGGCCTGATTCCCGACACGTTCGTCGCCGCGCCCGAGCTGGCCGACCTGGCAGCCTCCCCGGGCCCCTACGCCAGCATCTACCTCACGACGGAGGCGGCGGTGGACAACGCCGGCCCCCGGGTGGAGCGACGCTGGAAGACCCTTCGCGCCTCGCTGGCGGAGCAGGGTGCCGGCGAACAGGTGCTGGAGGCGGTCGATGGCGTGGTGCCCAGCGCACACCTGCAGGGGCAGGCCCTGGCGGTGATCGCCGACACGACGGGCATCCGCCACCTCGAGCACGACCCTGAACCGCTGCCGGGCGACCTCGCCCAATGGGGGCCTCTCCCGGCGCTGCTGCCGCTGCTCGAATGGCGCCAGGCGTCGCCACCCCACGTCGTCGTCCTGACCGATCGCCAAGGAGCCGACCTGGTGGCCGTTCGCCGCCAGGGGCCCGACCTCCATCGCGAGGCGGGGGGCGAGGACTACCCGTTGCGCAAGGTCGGGCCGGGCGGATGGTCGCAGCGCCGGTTCCAGCAGCGCGCCGAGAACACCTGGGAGGACAACGCGGCTGACGTAGCCGAAGAGCTGGTCGAGTTGGTGGACCGGGTCAACGCCCGGCTGGTGGTGCTGGGTGGCGACGTCCGGGCCATCCAGTTGCTGCGCGAAGCCGTACCCGATCGTGTCGCCGGAACGCTGGTCGAGGCCGGTGGCGGCCGGTCGGCCGACGGCTCCGGGCCGGCGATCGAAGCGGAGGTCACTCGGTTGGTGGGCGAACGTGTCGCCGAGGAGACCGCCCAGGTGCTCGAGAAGTTCGCCGAGGAGCGGGGTCAGAACGACCGGGCCGTCGAAGGTGCCGCAGCCACCCTCGGTGCGTTGGCGCTCGGTCAGGCCGAGGGGCTCTTGATCGCCTCCGGCATCGAGGAGACCCCGGCATGGTTCGGCCCCGAGCCGTTGCACGTCGGTGCCAGTCGGGACGATCTCGGCGCAATGGGAGTGGAGGCGCCGGAGCAGGCGCCCCTGGTCGACGTCGTGATCCGGGCCGCGCTGGGCGCTGGCGCCGGCGTGCGGATCGTGCCGTCAGAGCATGCCCCAGCCGGTGGTATGGGTGCGTTGCTCCGGTGGGCCCCGTGAGGCCCGGCGCCCGTCTGGGTAGACGGTGGTCAACGGTGAGACAACCCAGGAGGAATTCATGAGCGTCGTCGACGAGACCATCGAGGTCAACGTGCCCGTCCGAACCGCATACGACCAGTGGACTCAGTTCGAGTCGTTCCCGCAGTTCATGGAGGGCGTCGAGGAGGTTCGCCAGGTCACCGACACGCGAACGCACTGGCGGACCGAGATCGGCGGCGTGAAGCGTGAGTTCGATGCCGAGATCACCGAGCAGGTCCCCGACCAGCGGATCGCCTGGCGAGCGGTCGACGGGCCGGACCAGGGAGGTGTCGTCACCTTCGACGCACCGGACCCGAACCGGACTCGCATCCTGCTCGAGTTGGACTACGACCCCGAGGGCGCGGTCGAGCAGGCCGGCGACAAGCTCGGCGTGGTGAAGCGCCGGGTCAAGGGCGACCTGGAGCGCTTCAAGGAGTTCATCGAGAGCCGTGGGGCGGAGACCGGCGCTTGGCGGGGCGAGGTCCGCTAGTCCGGGTTCGGCACGAACGCGTACTAGACGGAAGCGAGAGAGAGGAATCGGAGATGGCCACCTGCGATGTCTGCGGCAACGACTACGACAAGGCGTTCCAGGTGGTCTCCTCCGACGGCACCACCCGGACCTTCGACAGCTTCGAGTGCGCCATCCACGCCGTGGCGCCCAGTTGCAACCACTGCGGCTGCCGTGTCGTGGGGCACGGCGTCGAGGCCAGCGGTCAGATCTTCTGCTGCGCCCACTGCGCCGGGATGGCCGGTGTCGAGGGAGTGAAGGACCGAGCCTGACCGAACCGTGACAGAGCGCGGGGCGCGGTTGCGGGCGCTCGCCGCCGACTACGACGGCACCCTTGCCGTCAACGGGCGCGTCGACGACTGCACCTTGCGGGCGCTGGCGCGCTTGCGGGCCGCCGGCCACCACCTCGTGCTGGTTACCGGCCGCCGGCTGCCCCACGTGCTCTCCGACTTTCCCGCCGTGGACGTGTGCGACCGGGTGGTCGCCGAGAACGGCGCCCTGCTCTACCGCCCCGACCGCAGGGAGGAGCGACAGCTGGCGCCGGCTCCACCCGCCGCCCTGGTGGCGGAACTGGAGCGACGTGGCGTGGAACCCCTTGGCCAGGGTCGGGTGATCCTGGCCACGCACGAGCCGCACGCCGCCGCAGTGGCGGCCACCATCCGCGACCTCGGCCTCGACCATCAGGTGATCCTGAACAAAGGGGCGGTGATGGTGCTGCCCCAGGGGGTCGACAAGGCGAGCGGCCTCGTCGCCGCCCTGGACGAGCTCGCCCTGTCGCCCGGGGACGCCGCCGGCGTCGGTGACGCCGAGAACGACTGGGCCTTCCTGGCCACCTGCGGCCGCTCGGTGGCGGTGGCCAACGCGCTGCCGGCGCTGAAGCAGCAGGTCGACCTGGTCACCCGGGGTGAGGCGGGGAAGGGCGTGGTGGAGCTCGTGGAACGGCTACTGGCCGGCGACCTCCCCGCCTCGACGTCGCGGCCTCCCGGATGAAGCGCTAGGTGAGCCGGGGTCGAAGCTCACTGCGGTAGAAGTCGAAGAAGCCCTCTTGGTCGCCGCCCACCTGGCACACGTAGACCTCGTCGAAGCCGGCCTCGAAGTACTGCTCGATGGCGGCGACGTGGCGCTCCGGGTCCGGCCCGCAGACGATGCTCTCGGCAACCTGGTCCTCGGTCACCAGGGATGACGCCTGCTCGAAGTGCGCCGGCGTGCGCAGCTCCTGGGACAGCTCGCCGGGGATCCCGGTCTGCGCCCACAGCCGGTGGGCCGTGCGCCGGGCGGCCGCCTCGTCGGTGGCCCAGCACACCTTCATCCCGGCCATGGCCGGGCCCGTGCCGCCCTCGGCGCGGTAGCGCTGCACCATGTCCGCCTCCGGAGTCGTGCTGACGAAACCGTCCCCGATGCGGGCAGCCAGAGCGAGCGCCTTGGAGCCGAAGGCCGAGATGGGGACCGGCGGCGGCTCGTCGGGCAGGGAGTAGATGCGAGCGTTCTCCACCCGGTAGTGGGGACCGTGATGGTTCACCATGGAGCCCGTCCACAATCGACGCATGACCTCCACCGCCTCCTCGAGCATCTCCAGGCGCACGGGGGCGGGTGGCCAGTGGTCACCCAGGATGTGCTCGTTGAGGTTCTCGCCGGTGCCCAGGCCGAAGCGGAAGCGCCCGGGCATCATCTCGGCCGCCGTGGCGGCCGCTTGAGCCATCACCGCCGGATGGATGCGCACGGTCGGGCAGGTCACGCCCGTGGTGAGCCGCAGCTCCGTGGTCGCAGCGATGCCGCCGATCACGCACCACACGAAGGAGGCTTCTCCCTGCTCGTCGGTCCAGGGGTGGTAGTGGTCGGAGATCCACGCCGAGGCGAACCCCGCCTCCTCCGCCTGCCGGGCATAGCGAACAAGCGCGCTCGGGGAGTGCTCCTCGCTGGACAGGAAGTAGCCGATCTCGCTCATGGAGCGGGTCCCTACCCCGTCGCCTTCCGGGGAAGACTAGGAGCATGCCCGCACCCGACCCCTTCCTCCCGCCCCTGGACCCGGCGTCGCCGAAGGCGGCGGAGGCGGCGTCGACGGCGCGGGAGCTGGTGACCGCCTACCTCGCCCGCCAGGACGATCCCATGTTGCTGTCCGTCGTCCTGCGGGCCACCCTCGAGGATCTCTACGCGGGCCTCGACCCCACGCCGGCGCAGAGCCGGCGGGCCGCCGAGCTGCTGTGCGCCCTGGCCGCCCTACTGCAGGTGGCGCTGTCGGGGGTGGGCGAGCTGGCTGCCGACGACGGCTCCGAGGAGATCGACGTGGCCACCATCTTCGAGCAGCTGGCGGCCAGTGCCGTCGATGACGGGCTCACGTACTGAGCCCGGCCGGCGTCAGAGGGAGACGCCGAACCCGGCGGCCATGCGGGCCGCCTCGGTGCGGCTGAGTCGGGTGCACCAGCCACCGGGAGCATGGTCGTCGGGGAGCTGGGAGACGTCGCTCACCGCCTCGGGGGGTGCCGGCGTCCAACGCAGGACCTTGAGGATCTCGGCGTCGCTCGGCTCGCCCGGAGAGTGTCGGAGCAGGAACCCCGCCCACCGGTAGTACAGGTAGTCCTCATCGCCGGCGGTGGCCGCCGCATCGGCGGTCATGCCGGTTCTCCCACGTCGGTCACCTCGATGCCGGCGTCACGCAGGCCGGCCTCGACCTCGGTCCGCTGGGCAGGCGTGAACCGGCGGTCGCCCTCCGGGGCAGAAGGCAGCGGCACCTCCAGCATCTCCGCCGCCGTCACCAGCGCCTGGTCGTAGGCGTCGAGGTCGGCGATGCACTCCGCCTCACTGCTGGGCCACGTCACTCCGGCGGCGGCCGCCGCCACTGCCCGCTCGGGGTCGATTCGGGACCGCAGCCCTCGCAACACCGCCGCCAGCCCCTCGATCCCCACGGCCACAGCCTAGGGCTCCCCCCACGATCACAGCACGGCGCCGGCCCACCATTCCCGGCGCCGGCGCGCGGTCGTCGTAGGATGGCCGGGTGAGGGAGGGACCGAGCCCGCGACCCACCCGCCGGACCGGCGAGGAGCGCATCCTGACGCTGCCCAACGCCATCACCACCGCCCGCCTGGCGGCCATCCCGCTGTTCGTGTGGCTTCTTTTCGCCAAGGACGACCGGGCGGCGGCGGCGATCCTCCTCGCCGTGCTCGGGTCCACCGACTGGGTCGACGGCTTCGTCGCTCGCCGCTACGACCAGGTCACCGAGTTGGGCAAGGTCCTCGATCCGCTCGCCGACCGGCTGCTGCTCGGTGTCGCCGTGGTCAGCATCCTGATCGACGGCTCGGTGCCGCTGATCGTCGCCGTGCTGGCGCTGGTGCGCGAGGCGGTGGTCGCCGTGGCCGCGCTGGTGCTGGCCGCCATGGGCGTCCGGCGCATCGACGTCACCCTGTTGGGCAAGGCCGCCACCTTCTGCCTCATGGCCTCGTTCCCGCTGTTCCTGGCGTCGGAGTCCACGCTGTCGTGGGCCGACGTCGCCCGTGTCCTGGCCTGGATCGTGGTGGTGCCCGGCTTGGTGCTCTCCTATGTCTCCGCCGCCGCCTACATTCCCCTGGCGAAGCAGGCTCTGGCCGCCCGCGGGGTAGGTTCGGCGCAGTGAAGGCGGTGATCATGGCAGGGGGCGAGGGCACCCGCCTGCGTCCTCTCACCTCCAACCAGCCCAAGCCCATGATCCCGCTGGCCAACCGGCCGATGATGGAGCACATCGTGATGCTGCTCCAGCGGCACGGCTTCGACGACATCGTCGTGACCGTGGCCTTCCTGGCCAACAACATCCGCTCCTACTTCGGTGACGGCTCCGAGTTCGGCGTGCGCATGGTCTACGCCACCGAGGAGACCCCGTTGGGGACGGCGGGGTCGGTGCGCAACGCCATGGCGGAGCTCGACGAGCGCTTCCTCGTGATCTCCGGTGACGTGCTCACCGACATCGACCTGAGCCAGGTGGTCGACTTCCACGACCAGCGGGGAGCGCTTGCCACCATCGGCCTCACCGCCGTGGAGAACCCGTTGGAGTTCGGCATCGTCATCACCGCCGAGGACGGATCGATCGAGCGGTTCCTCGAGAAGCCCACGTGGGGCCAGGTGTTCAGCGACACGGTGAACAACGGCATCTTCGTGCTCGAACCCGAGATCTTCGACTACATCCCCGCCGGCCGCCCTGTCGACTTCTCCGGCGAGGTGTTCCCGGCCCTCCTCGAACATCGGCGACCGATGTACGGGTACGTCTGCGAGGGCTACTGGGAGGACGTCGGCACCCTGGAGGCTTACACGAGGGCCCACAAGGACGTGCTCGACAGCAAGGTGGTCGTCGACGTGCCCGGCTTCCGCCTCCAAGAGGGCATCTGGCTCGGCGAAGGTGCCGAGGTCGACCCCCGGGCGGAGCTCGTCGGTCCGGCCGTGGTGGGTGACCATGCCCGGGTCGAGGCCGGGGCCCGACTGGGTGAGTACACCGTCCTCGGGTCCAACGTGATGGTGCGGGCCGACGCCGATCTCGAGCGATCGGTGGTCCACGACAACGCCTACGTGGGCAAGGGCGTGAGCGCCCGGGACACGGTCGTCGGCCGTTCCACCGACCTGCGCGCCGGCGTCCGCTGCGAAGAGGGCGTGGTGCTGGGCGACGAGTGCTTCGTCGGCGAGCAGGCCGTCCTCACCGCCGGCGTGAAGATCTACCCGTTCAAGACCGTCGAGGCCGGAGCGGTCGTCAACTCGTCACTGGTGTGGGAGAGCCGAGGTTCGCGCAGCCTCTTCGGGCGCCACGGCGTGGCCGGGCTGGCCAATGTCGACATCACACCGGAGCTGGCGACCCGGGTGGCCATGGCCTACGCCACCACCCTGAAGAAGGGCGCCACGGTCACCACGTCGCGCGACTCCAGCCGGGCGGCACGGATGCTGAAGCGGGCGGTGATGGCCGGGCTCAACAGCACCGGGGTCAACGTCGACGACCTGGAGGTCGCCCCTGTCCCCGTGACACGCTTCCAGGTCCGCTCGCAGCGCTCCCAGGGTGGCATCACGCTCCGGCTGATGCCGGGCGACGCCCAGTCGGTCGTGCTGCGGTTCTTCGACGACAGCGGCACCGACATCTCCGCCGACCTGTCCCGCAAGGTCGAGCGCCTGTACTACCGGGAGGACTTCCGGCGCGTCTTCCCCGGCGACATCGGCGACATTGACTTTCCGCCGCGTTCCACCGAGTTCTACGCGGCAGCCCTGATGGCGGCCGTGGACGTGTCGGCTATCCGGGGTCACGGCTTCAAGGTCGTGGTCGACTACAGCTTCGGCACCACCGCTTTCGTGATGCCCAACGTGCTGTCCAAGCTGGGGGCCGAGGTGCTGGCGGTGAACCCCTACGCCTCCACCCCGGGGGCCGCCGCCTTCGATCCCCAGGCCTCGGCGGCCAGGGTCAGCGGCCTCGTGCGCTCGTCCGGGTCCCAGCTCGGCGTGGTGCTCGATCCAGACGGCGAGCACGCCACGTTCATCGACGACGAAGGCCACGTCCTCACCGAGATGCAGGCCGTGCTGGCCATGGTGCAGCTCGTGGCCTCGACCTCCGAGCCGGGGTGCCGCATCGCCCTTCCGGTGACGGTCGCCTCCCGGGCCGAGGAGCTCGCCGCCGGGCTGGGCGCCGAGGTGGTGTGGACCAAGGTGGCGGCCTCGGCGCTCATGCACGCCGCCCTGGCCGACGACGTGTCCCTGGCCGCCAGCCTCGACGGCGGTTTCATCTTCCCCTCCTTCCTGCCCGCCTTCGACGGCGTGGCCGCCTTCGCCAAGATGCTCGAGCTTCTCGCTCGCACTGGCACCCGGCTCTCCAAGGTGAGGGGCACGCTGCCGGCAACCCATCTCGCCCACCAGGCGGTGGCCACGCCGTGGGAGCACAAGGGCGCAGTGATGCGGACGCTGGTCGAACAGGCCGTCGGGGAGGTCGTCCTGGTCGACGGTGTCAAGGTCCTCCACGACGACGGGTGGGCCCTGGCGCTGCCCGATCCCGACGACCCTCTGACCCATGTGTGGGCGGAGGCCCAGAGCGATGAGGCCGCGCTGGCGCGGGCCGAGGACTACGCCGAGCGGCTCCGCTCGATGCTGCCGAGTCCCTCCGGCGCCGAGCGGACGCCCGGCATCCGGTAACGTCCGGACAGTGGACACCCCCGACGACCTGCGGTACTCGTCCGACCACGAATGGGTCCGGGTCGAGGGCGGCACCGCCCGCATGGGGATCACCGACTACGCCCAGGATGCGCTGGGCGACGTGGTGTTCGTCCAGCTCCCGTCGGCCGGTGCGGCCGTCACCGCCGGCTCGTCGATCAGCGAGGTGGAGTCGACCAAGTCCGTGTCCGAGGTCTACGCGCCGGTCACCGGCACCGTGGTCGAGGTGAACGACGAGCTGGCCGACCAGCCCCAGCACCTCAACGAGGACCCCTACGGCGACGGATGGATCTGCGTGATCGAGCTGGCCGACCGCGGTGAGGTCGACCGGCTGCTCGACGCCGAGGGGTACCGCAAGCTCGTCGACGACTGAACACGACGGGGGAATGCCATGCGGCAGCGAGGAGCGTAGGTGGACGAGGTCTTCTGCAACCAGTGCGGGCACGCCAACCCTCAGAACGCCAATTTCTGCTCCTCCTGCGGGGCGGCGCTCGAGGTTCGCGGCCATGACCACACCATCACCCTGGCACCGGTCGACCCCCACAGCGGCCCGCCGTCCGAGGAGGTGGCAGTGGGGGTCGACGAGCTGCCGGCGGACGCCGGGATGCTCGTCGTCAAGCGAGGCCCGGGCGCCGGCTCCAAGTTCGTCCTCGACCAGGCCGTCACCTCCGCCGGCCGCCACCCCCGCAGCGACATCTTCCTCGACGACGTCACCGTGTCCCGTCGGCACGCGGAGGTCCGGCGGCGCCCCGAGGGCTACGTGCTCTGCGACGTCGGCTCCCTGAACGGCACCTACCTCAACCGCGAGCGCATCGAGGAGGAGACGACGATCAGCAACGGCGACGAGGTGCAGATCGGCCGGTTCAAGCTGGTGTTCCTGGCCGCGCCCGGCGGCTCCGGCGGCTCCTCCCGGAGTGACTGAGCCCATGGCCGACCCCGAGTCCCTCTCCATCGGCGAGATGCTCGAACTCCTGAAACAGGAGTTCCCCGACGTCACCATCTCCAAGATCCGGTTCCTCGAGAGCCAGGGCCTGCTCGACCCCGAGCGCACGGCGTCGGGCTACCGCAAGTTCTACCCGGCCGACATCGAGCGGCTCCGGTGGATCCTCCGCCAGCAGCGGGAGAACTTCCTGCCCCTGAAGGTGATCAAGGACCGCCTCGAAACCGAGCGTGACCAGGTGCTCCAGTCCTCCGGGGAGCCCTCCGCCGACACTGCCGACACCGCGCCGGCGACCCCAGCGCCGACCGACCAGGCGCCCGCCGCCGAGGCGGAACCCGCCCCTGCAGCCCCGAACCCGGTCGCCACCTCGCCGGCCAACGGTGACGCCTCCGGTGCCGGTGCGCCCGGCCCCGCCGGTTCGCCGCCCCCCGACCTCACCTCGGTCACCTTCACCAGGGAAGAACTGGCCCGGGCCAGCGGCCTCAGTCCCGCCGACATCTCCCAGCTCGAGCGGT
>JAHWJR010000007.1:0-6866 GCA_019348335.1 Actinomycetota bacterium | reverse complement strand
GAACTGGCCCGGGCCAGCGGCCTCAGTCCCGCCGACATCTCCCAGCTCGAGCGGTACGGGCTCCTGACCGCCAGCGTGGTGGGCCGCCAACTGCACTATGACGGCCACGACTTGGTGGTTGCCAGGCTCGCCGCCGATTTCGCTCGGCACGGAGTGGAGCCCCGCCACCTGCGGCTGTACAAGAACTCGGCAGAGCGCGAGGCCGGGTTCTACGAGCAAGTGGCCCTGCCGCTGCTGAAACAGCGCAACCCGGCTGCCCGCCGGCGGGCCCTCGACACCGTCGACGAGCTGAGCCGCCTCGGGGAGAACCTCAGGAGCGCCCTCCTGCGCCGGGCGCTGGAGGACTTCGGTCGCCAACCGGAGAAGCCGGCCCGCCGGAGCTAGTGGACGCCCTCCGAGACCACCGGGACGCTCCCTTTGCCAGCCCTCCCGGGAGCTGCTGACCGGGGCCCGACCCGCCCGTGTCGGCCCCCCGAGCAAGCGGTAGGGTGCCTCCGTGGTCCAGATGGAGCTGCTGGGGGTACGCCTCGAACTGCCGGCCAACGCTCCGGTGGTACTGCTCCGGGAGAGCACGGGAAGCCGGCGGGTGCTGCCCATCTACATCGGGCCGGAAGAGGCCAAGGCCATCGCTCTGGCACTGGACCGGGTCACCACACCGCGGCCCATGACCCACGACCTCATGCGGGACCTGCTCGGCGCCCTGGGCGTCTCGGTGCAGCGGGTGGTCCTCACCGAGCTGAGAGACAGCACGTTCTTCGCCGAGATCGAGATGGTCCTGGGCGGGCGGGTGCACCGGGTGTCCAGCCGTCCCTCCGACGCCATCGCCCTCGCCGTGCGGGTCGACGCCTCGATCTTCGCCACCGACGAGGTGCTCGACGACGCCGCCGCTCCGGCCAGCGAGGAGCCCGAGGAGCAGGACCAGATCGTCGACGAGTTCCGCCAGTTCATCGAGCACGTCAACCCCGAGGACTTCGGCGCCGGCGGTTGACGCCGGCCTCGGGGCGGCGCCAGGGTCACTTGACCGGTGGGGGCACGGGCGCGAGGATCACATGGCCGTAATTCCCGTTCCGTCCGAGACGGAGGATGAGAGGGCGCCGATGACGGAAGATGGGTACCGAGGGCCGCAGGTCTGCAACATCGTCGGCATCACCTACCGCCAGCTCGACTACTGGGCCCGCACCCATCTGATCCGCCCCTCCATCGCCGACGCCCGGGGCAGCGGGTCCCAGCGTCGCTACTCCTACACCGACCTGCTCGAGCTCAAGGTCATCAAGAACCTGCTCGACGCCGGCGTGTCACTCCGCTCGGCTCGCAAGGCCATCGCCTACCTCCGCGAGCAGGGGAGTGACATCGCCACCGCCAACCTGGTGCTCAACGGCAGCCAGTCGATCATGGTGCGGACCGGCGAAGAGATCGTCGACCTGCTCAGGCAGGGTCAAGGCGTGCTCAACATCGTGCCTCTGGCCGGGGTCAAGGACGAGGTCGACGCCGCCATCTTGAGCCTGCGGCCGCCGGAGGCACCGGCACCGGCCCGCCCCGAGGAGGGCCCGGCCTCGGCGGCTCACTGACGGGGGAGTGCCGCCTCCCTCCCCGGTGGAGCGCAGGATGTCACCTCTTCGGCCGCCGGTAACCTGCCCCGGGTGAGCCTGTCGACCTCTCCGCTCGACGCCCGGCACCGGAGCCTCCAGGCGAAGATGGCGGCCTTCGGAGGCTGGACCATGCCCCTGGCCTATCCCCAGGGCACGCTCGCGGAGCACCGGGCGTGCCGGTCCGGGGTGGCGCTGTTCGACGTCAGCCATCTCGGCACGGTGCGGGTGACGGGGACGGGCGCACTGGCCCTCCTGCAGGACGCCCTCACCAACGACCTTCGCCGCATCGGCCCCGGTCAGGCTCAGTACACCCATCTCCTCGATCCCGCCGATGGCTCGGTGGTGGACGACCTGCTGGTGTGGTGGGTGGCGCCGGAGCGCTTCGACGTCATGCCCAACGCCTCCAACACCGCACAGGTGCGCCGGGCCGTGGGTGGCACCGACGTCACCTCCGAGCGGGCGGTGCTCGCCGTTCAGGGGCCACAGGCCCGATCCTGCCTCGCCTCGGTTTTCCCCGAGGCGGGCGCCGTCGGCCGGTTCGCCGTACGGGAGCTCGACTGGCAGGGAACGACTTGTGTCGTGGCCGGGACCGGTTACACCGGCGAGGACGGCGTGGAGATGGCCGTGCCGGAAGCGGCGGCCCCCGCCCTCTGGGATGCGCTGGTCGGGGCCGGGGCCGTCCCCGCCGGGCTGGGTGCCCGCGACACCCTGCGCCTCGAGGCCGGCCTTCCGCTGCACGGCCACGAGCTCGGGCCGGGGATCACGCCGCTGCAGGCGGGCCTGGGCTGGGTGGTGGGCTGGGACAAGCCGGACTTCCGTGGTCGGGCCGCCCTCGAGGGGGAGCGGGCCCGCGGCCCGCGACGACTCCTGCGAGGTGTCGAGCTCGAGGGGCGCCGGCCCCCGCGGGCGGGCTCGGCCGTGCTCAGCGACGGGACGGTGGTCGGCACGGTCACCAGCGGCAACTTCTCGCCCACGCTCGAGCGCGGCATCGGCTTGTGCTTCGTGCCTCCGGACCTCGAGGTCGGTGCATCCGTCGAGATCGACCTCCGCGGCACCCGGCTCCCGGGCCGGCTGGTGCGGCTCCCGTTCGTGTCCAGGCGTCGCAAGGTCGAGGCCGGTCGCTGACGTGCCGTCCTACGTTCCCCACACCGACGCCGAGATCGAGGCCATGCTCGCCTTCCTCGGCCTGTCGTCGCTCGACGAGCTGTTCTCGGTGGTCCCCGAGGCCCTGCGGTTGGCCGCGCCGCTGGCGTTGCCCGACGCCCTGAGCGAGGCCGATGTGCTCGCCGAGGTCGAGCGCCTGGCCGGCGCCAACGTGCCCTGCACCGGCCGCGGCGTCGCCCCGGGAGCCGGTCTGGTGTGCTTCGCCGGCGCCGGCGCCTACGACCACGAGGTACCAGAGGCGGTGCGGGCCATGGCTTCGCGCTCCGAGTACGTCACCGCCTACACGCCGTACCAGGCCGAGGTGGCCCAGGGGGTGCTGCAGGCGCTGTTCGAGTACCAGACCATGGTCGCCCGGCTGGCCGGTCTCGAGGTGTCCAACGCCTCGCTCTACGACGGTGCCAGCGCCTGTGTCGAGGCTGCCAACCTGGCCTCGGCGGCCACCGGTCGCCGCGGCATCCGGGTGAGCCGGGGGGTCCACCCCCACTGGCGCCAAGCGCTGCGCACCTTCGCTGCCGGCAGCGGGTCCGAGCTCTCCGAGGTGGCGCTGGTCGACGGGCACACCTCGTGGGACGACGACGGCGGCCCTGCTCCGGCGGCCCTGGTGGTGCAGTACCCAAACTTCCTCGGATGCCTCGAGGACCTGAGCGCTGCCCGCCGGGCGGCCGACGCCGCCGGTGCGCTGCTGGTCGTGGCCTTCGACCCCGTGGCCGCCGGCCTGCTGGTGCCCCCCGGGGCCCGGGGCGCCGACGTGGTGGTGGGGGAGGGGCAGCCCTTCGGCACAGCCCTGTCGTTCGGCGGTCCCTACCTGGGGCTGTTCGCCTGCCGCCTCGAGCACGTCCGGCGGCTGCCGGGTCGGCTGGTGGGAGAGACCGTCGACGTCGAGGGACGTACCGCCTACGTCTCCACGCTGCGCACGCGCGAGCAGGACATCCGCCGGGAGCGGGCGTCGTCCAACGTGTGCACCAACCAGACCCTCATCGCTGTCGCCTGCGCCGTGCAGTTGGCGTGGCTCGGCACCTCGGGGCTGCGGGAGCTGGCCCTACGCTGCGCCCGCGCCACCCGCTACACCCGGGAGTCGCTGCTGGCCCTGGAAGGGGTGGAGCCGCTGGTCGGCGCCCCGACGCTGCGGGAGTTCGCCGTGCGCCTCCCCGCCGACCCCACCGTGGTGGTCGACCGCATGGCCGACGAGGGCTTTCTGGCCGGCGTGGCGCTGGGTGGTGACGGCGCCGGCGCCGGCGCCGAGTACGGCGAGGGCTTGCTCGTGGCCGCCACCGAGCGGCGGACGCGGGCCGAGATCGACGCCTACGTCGCGGCCATGGACAAGGTGCTGCGGTGACGGCCTCAGGCTCTTCCCCGTCGCAGCCGGCACCCGGTGGCCTGGCGGCCAGCGCCCCGTTGGTCGGTCGGCGCTCGGAGCCCACCGTGTTCGAGCTGTCCTCGCCGGGCCGGCGGAGCTGGTCGTTCCGCTCCACCGACCTGCCCGAGTGGGACGCCGCCGAGTTGGTCCCCGCCGGGCACCTGGCCGACGAGCCGGTGCCCTTGCCCGAGTTGTCCGAGCGCGACCTCGTCGCCCACCACACGCGCCTCACCCACCGCCAGTACTCGGTCGATCTCGGTGCCTACCCGCTCGGGTCGTGCACCATGAAGTACAACCCCAAGCTCGCCGACGCCGCAGCGGCAATGCCGGGGCTGGCCTCGGTTCACCCCATGGCACCGGCGCAGCTGACCCAGGGTTGGCTGGAGTTGCTGGTTGAGCTGGGGCTGGCGCTGGGGGAGGTCACCGGCATGGACGCCGTGACGCTGCAGCCGCCGGCCGGCGCCGCCGGCGAGCTCACCGGGCTGCTCATCATGCGGGCCCACCACGCCGCCGAACGGCCCGACCGACCTCCCACCAAGGTCGTGATCCCCGACTCGGCCCACGGGACCAACCCGGCGTCGGTGACCCTGGCCGGCTACTCGGTGGTGACCGTTCCCAGCGACGACCGCGGCTGCGTCGACGTCGCCGCCCTGCGGGCGGTGCTCGACGACGACGTCGCCGGCATCATGCTGACCAACCCCAACACCCTCGGACTGTTCGAGGAGGACATCGCCGAGATCGCCGGCGCCGTGCACGACGTGGGCGGCCTGCTCTATTACGACGGCGCCAACCTCAACGCCATCCTCGGTGTCACCCGGCCGGGCGACATGGGCTTCGACATCGTCCACCTGAACCTGCACAAGACCTTCGCCGTCCCTCACGGCGGCGGGGGACCCGGCGCCGGTCCGGTCGCCGTCACCGAGCGCCTGGCCCGCTACCTGCCGGGGCCCGTCCCCGTCCGGGACGCCGACGGCAGCTACCGCTGGACCACGCCGTCGCGCTCGATCGGTCGGGTCCACGGCTGGCACGGCAACGCCCTGGCTCTGGCCCGGGCCTACGCCTACGTCCTGGCGTCGGGAGGCGACGGCCTGCGACGGGTGGCGGAGGCAGCGGTGCTCAATGCCAACTGGCTGCGGCAGCGGTTGCGCGACCACTACGACGTGCCGTTCGACCGACCCTGCATGCACGAGTTCGTGGTGTCCGCCGCAGGCCTCCGGCGCCGGCACGGCGTCAAGGCGATCGACGTCGCCAAGCGCCTCCTCGACGAGGGGTTCCACGCCCCCACCGTTGCCTTCCCCCTCATCGTCGAGGAAGCGCTGATGATCGAGCCGACCGAGACCGAGAGCCCACAAACCCTCGCGGCGCTGGGTGAAGCCCTCGTCCGCATCGCCGCCGAGGCCCCGAGCGAAGACCCCGGGGCACCCCGCAACACCCCGGTCGGGCGGGTCGACGAGGTCCGCGCCGCCCGCCGGCTGATCCCCACCTACGACGCTCGCCCTCGGGCCTGAGTCGGGGCCCGGGCGGCCATCTTCAGAAGGCGCCGGGTCGTCGCTACCATCGGGCTCAGTGGGCCTGTCGCTCGACGACCTCCGCCACCCCGAACTGCGGAGCCGCATGCTCGGCTACGACCGTGACGAGGTCGATCGCCTTCTCGCCATGGTGGTGGTGGCGGTCGAGCGCCTCGAGCGACGTCGCCAGCGCGACGTCACTGCCCTGGACGAGCTGTCCAGGGAGCTGGCTGTGATGCGGGGGCGGGCCGAGCACGCCGAGCGCCGGCTGGCCGAGCTCTCCGCCGATCTGGAGGCGGCGACCTGGGCGGAGTCAGCAGCGAGCGAGCGGGCCCGCGAGTGGGAGCGGCGTGCCGCCGAAGCGGCCGAGCGAAGCGAACGGGCTGAACGGGCCGTGGCCACGGGGAGGGCGGTGGTGGAACCCGGTGGCGAGGAGCTCTTCCACCGGCTGCCCGTCGCCCAGCGGGCGGCCCGGGCGGTGCTGCGCGAGGCGCGAGCCCAGGCCGCCATCATCGTGCGCCAGGCCGAGGAGCGGGCAGCGGCGCACGGCCGTGCCGGCGGCGTGACCGCTGACGATCCGGCCGGCCCCGCCGCTGCCACCACGGGGCCCGACGACTAAAGCACGCCGGCGATGTTCAAAGGCTGGACACCGTCGCAGGGTCCGTCCGGCCCCGCGAGGCCCTCGTCTCAGAAACGAGCGCTTCCGGACACTGGCCGGTAAGGCTTCAGCGCCTGGCTCAGGATGGGGCCGGGGCCGTCACGACACGCGATGGTCTACAGGTAGCGACAGATCTTGGCGGCGTCGCAGGCGTGCGGATCGGCGACTGCGGCGGCTTCGTGCAGAGCGGCGACGGTTGTCCGCAGCTCCTGGAGGTCGGCGATCTGTCGGTCGAGGTGGACGAGTCGGTGGCCGAGGAGATCTTCGACGTGGTGGCAGGGCGCCTGCCCGGCGTCGCGGAGGTCGAGGATCTCGCTGATCTGGGCGAGGGTGAGCCCGGCGTTTCGGCCGCGTCGTATGAAGTCGAGTCGGTTCAGCGCCTCGGGCGGGTAGTCGCGGTAGCCGCTCGGCGTGCGCGTCGGTGCGGGGAGCAGGCCGCGCTCCTCGTAGAACCGCAGCGTCTTGGTGGTCACCCCGGCTATGGCTGCCATCTCACCGATCCTCACTTCGCCTCCTCAGTGTGCGACTTGACCTTTCCCTGTAGGGGAAGGTCCATGCTCGCTGAAGTGGAGAAGACGGAGGTTGCGGTG
>JAHWJR010000262.1 GCA_019348335.1 Actinomycetota bacterium | reverse complement strand
CGATCCACGCCAGGATCAGGATGAGGGCGATCTTCAGCGGCTTGGCCAGCAGGAAGTCGACCGCCTTGGCCAGCAACAGGTTGTCGGTTCGCTCCAGGACGTACAGGCAGGCGGCGCCGGCGTTGTCCCCACAGGCATCGATCTGCGCCTTGGTCAAGTCCGGTTCGGCCGCGCTGAGTAGTCCCATCACCACATCCACGCCTTCGACCCTAGCCACAGGTGTCGGGGGTGCAACGCAAGGGCACAACCTTCCCGAACCCCGACCCCGATCTCTGGAACGACGTGCACATGCTGGAGCAACGCTTGGAGCTGCCGGCGCAGCCGGCCAGCGCCCGACGGGCGCGGCGCTTCGTCGGCGACCTCCTGCGCGAGCAGGGGGTGGACGGCGTCTGCGACGTGTGCGTGCTGCTCACCAGCGAGCTGGTGACCAACGCCGTGCTCTACGCCCAGAGCGACATCGAGATCAGCGTGCGCCTGTCCCGGGACGGGGTGCGGGTCGCCGTCTGCGACGCCAGCTCGGTGCCCCCGGTGCGCCGGCTGGTCGGCACCGAGGCCACGTCCGGTCGCGGCCTGGGGCTGGTCGAGGCGCTCTCCAGCGCCTGGGGCGTCGACACGTCGAGGAACGGGGCGGGCAAGGAGGTGTGGTTCGAGGTCGGCTTGTGAGCCGACTGGGCGCTCGCCGGCTGGGCGGCGTCAGCTGAGCTCGGCCGACAGCCGCTCGAGGGCCTCGTCCTCGGAGACCTTGAGCGCCACGCTGAGCTCGGAGACCAGGATGCTGCGGGCCCGCTCGAGCATCGACTTCTCACCGGCCGACAGCCCCTTGGCCGCTTCGCGCAGGGCCAGGTTCCGCACCACTTCGGCCACCTGGTAGACGTCGCCCGTCTTGAGCTTCTCCTGGTGGTTCTTGAACCGCCGGCTCCAGTTGCCCGGCTCGCGCACGTCCTTCTTGGACAGCAGCTGGAAGAGGTCCTCGACGTCCTCCACGCTGATGGGCCGGCGCATGCCCACCTCTTCGACCTTGTCGGCGGGAACCGACAGCGTCAGGTCGCCGTGGGCCATCCGCAGCACGAGGTACTCGGTCTGCTCGCCGGAGACCTCTCGCATCTCCTTGCGCTCGATGACCGCGGCTCCGTGGTGCGGGTAGACGACGTGATCACCGATGTTGAACGACATTCTGCTCCCTGCGCGGCCGGACGAGCTCCAAGTGTGCCATCAGATGCGGCAGGTGGAGAGCCCGCGCTTCTCGAGGTACTGCTGGTGGTAGTCCTCGGCCGGCCAGAAGGTGGAGGCCGGCGTGATCTCGGTGACGATGGGGCGGCGGAAACGACCCGAGGCGTCGAGCTCGTCCCTCGACCGGGTGGCCGACGCCCGCTGCTCGTCGTCGTGGAAGAACACCGCCGAGCGGTACTGGGTGCCGATGTCGGGTCCCTGCCGGTTGGCGGTGGTGGGGTTGTGGTTGTCCCAGAACACGGCCAGGAGATCGTCGTAGGACAGCCGCTGCGGGTCGTAGACCACCTGCACCGCCTCGGCGTGGCCGGTGCGGCCGGTACAGACCCGGCGGTACGACGGCTTGTCACGGGTGCCACCCGTGTAGCCGACCATGGTCGACACCACGCCCGGCACCTGGCGGAACGCCGCCTCCACGCCCCAGAAGCAACCGGCGGCGAAGGTCGCCGTCTCGGTCGTCCGGTCGGCGCTCGCCTCAGCCTGTGCGGGTGCGCCGTCGTCGCTCGTGCTCTTGTCGTTCATGACCCTTCTCCTCGCTCCCCCCGGGGCGGTCGACTGTACCGGTGTCCGGCGCCGGGGCGGCGGGTAGGCCGGCGCCATGGCCCGTCCCTCCTCCGACGACGTCACCGCCGCGCTCCTGGAACGCCACGGTCGAACCTTCGCCGACGAGCTCGGCATCGACGTGGCGTCGGGCGAGCCCTCACCGCTGTTCCGCCTGCTGTGCGCCTCGCTGCTCATGAGCGCCCGCATCAGCGCCGGCATCGCCGTGGCCGCCGCCCGTGCCCTGGCCGATGCCGGCTGGACGACCGCTGAGCACATGGCGGCGTCGAGCTGGGAGGACCGGGCGCGGGTGCTCAACGAGGCCGGGTACGCCCGCTACGACGAACGGACCTCCGCCATGCTCGGCGAGACGACGGAGCTGGTGCTCGACCGCTACGGCGGTGACCTGCGCAACCTCCGGGAGGAGGCCGAGCGCGACCCCTCGAAGGAGCGGCGGCTGATCAAGGAGTGCAAGGGCATCGGCGACGTGGGCGCCGACATCTTCTTCCGGGAGGTGCAGGCGGCCTGGCCCGAGCTCCATCCCTTCGCCGACCGCCGGGCGCTCTCGGCCGCCGAGCAGCTCGGGCTCGGCTCGGATGTCGGCGCCCTGGCGGAGCTCGCCTCGGGGCCGGGCGAGTTCGCCCGCCTGGTGGCGGCCCTGGTCCGGGTCGAGCTGGACGACGATCACGACGGCGTCCTCGAGGCAGCTGGGACCTCCTGACGGCTTCCTCCCCGCCGAGGACTGTCGAGCGAGCGAAGTGGGCAAGCCGTCCGGCGTGAAGTCCCGCCCCGCCCTGGCCGCGGCAATCGTCGTGGTGCTCCTGGCGGGCATCGCCGTGGCTGTCGTCCAGCCCGGCGACCTCGGCGGCGATGGCGCGCTGGACGCCGCCGGGCCGACCACCACGACCACC
>JAHWJR010000071.1 GCA_019348335.1 Actinomycetota bacterium | reverse complement strand
CGCCCGTCGGATGCCCCGGCCTCCTTCTGGGCCTCGTTGACGAGGCGGTGGACCTCGGCGCCGTCGATGGTCTCGTGCTCGAGGAGGGCCCGGGCCACGGCGTCGAGGCCGGGACGGTGGTGGCGGAGGGTGTCCCGGCAGCGGTCCTCCTGCTCGCGCAGGATGCGCTCGATCTCCTCGTCGATCACCCGGGCCGTCTCGTCGCTGTACTCCCGGCTCGACATGAGGTCCTCGCCCAGGAAGACCTGGCCCTGGCCGCCCCAGGCCATGGGCCCGATGCGGTCGCTCATGCCCCACTCCCGCACCATCTTGCGGGTGAGCTCGGTGGCGCCCATGAGGTCGTTGTTGGCGCCGGTGGAGATGACCCCGAAGACGAGCTCCTCGGCGATGCGGCCGCCCAGGCGGACGACGAGGGAGTCCTGGATGTAGTCCTGGCGGTACAGGTGGCGCTCCTCGGGGAGCTGCTGGGTGACACCCAGGGCCATCCCGCTGGGCAGGATCGTGACCTTGTGCAGCGGGTCGGCGTGGGGGAGCACGGCGGCGCACACCGCGTGGCCGCCCTCGTGGTAGGCGACGATCTCCTTCTCGGTGTCGGAGAGCGCCATGGAGTCGCGCCGCTGGCCCATGAGCATCCGGTCACGCGCCGCGTCGAAGTCCTCCATGTGGATCTGGTCGGCGTCCCGGCGCACCGCGAACAGGGCGGCCTCGTTGACCAGGTTGGACAGGTCGGCGCCGCTCATCCCGGGCGTGCCCTTGGCCACCACCTCGAGGTCGACGTCGTCGCCCAGCTTCTTGTCCTTGGTGTGGACCTCGAGGATGGCCAGGCGCTCGTTGGCCTCGGGCAGCGGGACCACGACCTGGCGGTCGAAGCGGCCGGGCCGCAGCAGGGCGGGGTCGAGGATGTCGGGGCGGTTGGTCGCCGCCATCATCACGATGCCCTCGGTGGCCTCGAAGCCGTCCATCTCGGACAGCATCTGGTTCAGGGTCTGTTCGCGCTCGTCGTGGCCTCCGCCCAGCCCGGCGCCCCGCTTGCGGCCGATGGAGTCGATCTCGTCGACGAAGATGATGGCCCGGCCCATCTTGCGGGCCGACTGGAACAGGTCGCGGACCCGGCTGGCGCCGACGCCCACGAACATCTCCATGAAGTCGGAGCCCGTCACCGACAGGAAGGGGACGCCGGCCTCGCCGGCCACCGCCCGGGCGATGAGGGTCTTGCCCGTGCCCGGCGGGCCCACCAGCAGCACCCCCTTGGGGATGCGCGCGCCGATGGCGGCGAAGCGCCCCGGTGACTTGAGGAAGTCGACCACCTCGGTGATCTCCTGCTTGACCCCCTCGTAGCCGGCCACGTCGGCGAAGGTCGTGCCCGGCTTCTCGGTGGTGTAGGTCTTGGCCTTGGAGCGGCCGATCTGCATGATCCCGCCCATCTGGCCGCTGGCCCGCCGCTGCATCCACACGAAGAACCCGATCAGCAGCAGCATCGGCAACATGAAGGGCAGCAACGAGGCGATCAGGTTGGGCTGGGGGGTGTCGCTCTCGTAGCGGACCTCGTGCTCGCGGTAGAAGTCCTGGTCGTCGGCGTACACCTCGGGCGGGGTGTTGCTGCGCACCTCGCCCCCGTCGGTGTCGGCGAGGATGTCGTTGCTCGCCGTGTTGTAGCGGATCGACTCCACCTCTCCGGCGGCGATCCGGTCCCGCAGCTCCGAGTAGCTGATCCGTTCGACCTCGTTGGCCGAGAACAAGCCGGAGACGAGGAAGAACGACAGGAGCAGGCCGAGCGCGGCCCATGCCGACCACCGGGGCCATCCCTGCTCGGGCCGGCCGGGCCGCCGCTCGGACTTCCGGGCGTCGCGCGGGTCGCGAGGCGACGGCGACGGGGAGTCAGGGGTCATGTCCCCATGCTACGGCCTGCTCCCCTGCGCCACGCCGAGCTCCGGCCGGCGTTGGCCCGACCATCCCCCGGCGGGGGTGAACCCGTCGGTAGCGTGCCCTCCATGGCTGGCTCCTCTCGTCCTGCCGCCCTCGGTCGTCACCACGGCCCGCCTCCGGACACGCTGCGGCGGTGCGCCCGTCCCGGGTGTTCGGCCGAGGCGTCGGCGACGATGACCTACGGCTACCGCGCCCGCACCGCCTGGATCGACGACCTCCTCGACGACGCCGGTGGCGGCTATGACCTGTGCGACCACCACGCCGACGGCCTCGGGGTCCCCGTCGGCTGGACGCGCACCGACCGGCGCTCGCCCGCCGGCCCGTCCTTCACCGCCGTGGCGGTCTGACGACCGGCCCGCCCGGCCAGGACCACCCTCCGACGGCCGGTTGGCCGTCACATCCCGCCAGTACCGTGTCCGCATGCTGCCCGAGGAACGCGTCGCCGCCGGCGGCAGCGGCGTCGACGGCGTCGACCATCCGGTCAGGTGGGGGATGGGCGATGCCCTGCTCGGGACCCTGCTCACCATCGTGGTCCCTGCCGTGGTCGTCCTGCCGGTCCTGGCGGCAACCGGGCGTGACCAGCTCCGGGGGATCCCGCTGTGGGCGGTGGCCCTGCTCCAGGTGCCGCTGTGGGCCGGCCTGCTCGGCGCCCCGCTGTGGTCCTCCTTCACCAAGGGCCGCCGGAGCCTCGCCGCCGACTTCGGGCTGCGCATGCGCTGGAGCGACGTGCCGCTGGGCCTGGCCGCGGGCCTGGGCGCCCAGGTGCTGCTGCTGGTGCTCGTCGCCGCGCTCTACCGGGTCCTCGGGATCGACATCGACAAGGTGGGCACCTCGGCCCAGGAGCTCACCGCCGCCGCCACCGACGTCGTCGGCGTGGTCCTCCTCGTCGCCATCGTCGCCGTGGCTGCTCCGGTGTTCGAGGAGCTGTTCTACCGGGGGCTGTGGTTGCGGGCGGTCGAGCGCCGGTGGGGCAAGGGGTGGGCGGTGGCGGTGTCGTCGCTGGTCTTTGGCGCCATCCACTTCCAGATCTACGACTTTCCCGCCCTGGTGGGGTTCGGCATCGTGGCTGGCGTGCTGACGGTGCGCACCGGCCGCCTGGGCCCGGCCATCTGGGCGCACGTGGCGTTCAACCTCACCGCCGTGGTCAGCCTGCTCGCCGGCTTGGCCTGAGTACCACCCGGTCCTTCGTGTGAAACGTCACCTTGTCGTCACTTCAGTCGCCGAGACCCACAGCCGAAGCAACGGGTATGCCGTCTTCGCCTCGTGCCCAGCACTGCCCCCGCTGTTCGTCGCCGCTCGTGGAGATCTCGATGGTCCCGGGTCGTTCTACGGTGACGATGCGCTCCTGCTCGACGTGCCGGTCGACTTCGTGGTTCCACGACCAGATGCCGGTCGAGCTTCCATCGGCGCTGGCGGCCATGTCCGGTCGACCGGCGCCGGCGGTCCCTCGCCGGGGCTAGCGGCGCCATGCGCTCACCGGAGCCGCCGGTGAGCCGAGGGCCGGAACGGTGGCGGGGCTGGCAGGATGGAGGGCGCATGGGCTCGACGCGCCGTCTCCGCCGCCGCGTCCCCGAGCGCACCCTGACCGCCGTCCTGGTCGCCCTGGCCGTCAGCTTCACCCTGGCCCAGTTGCACCCTGAGCTGCTCGTCTCCGACACCGTGCCGGCCGGTGGCGACATGGGCGCCCACGTGTGGGGTCCCGCCTTCCTGCGCGACCACCTGCTCCCGCAGTGGCGGCTGTCCGGTTGGAGCCCCGACTGGTACGCCGGCTTCCCCGCCTACCACTTCTACATGGTGGTGCCGAGCCTGGTCATCGTCGCCCTCGACGTCGTGCTGCCCTACAACGTGGCCTTCAAGCTCGTCACCGTCTCCGGCCTGGTGGCGCTGCCCGTGGCGGCGTGGGCGTTCGGCCGCCTCGCCCGCCTGCCCTTCCCCGGCCCGGCGCTGCTGGCCGTGGCCGCCGTCCCCTTCCTGTTCGACCGCTCCTTCACCATCTACGGCGGCAACGTGGCCTCCACGCTGGCCGGCGAGTTCGCCTTCAGCATCAGCCTGGCGCTGGCCGTGGTGTTCCTCGGACTGGTCCTGCGGGGGCTGGAGACGGGGCGCCACCGGGTCTGGACGGCCGTCGTGCTGGCCCTCTGCACCCTGAGCCACGTCATCCCCGCCATCTTCGCCGTCGTGGGGGCCCTGCTCGCCCTGGCGATCCATGCCGATCGCTCCCGAGTTCGTTGGCTGGCCACCACCGGCGTGGTGGGGGCCCTCCTCACCGCCTTTTGGACCGTCCCCTTCGTGCTGCGACGGGCGTACCTCAACGACATGGGCTGGGAGAAGCTCACCACCTACTCGGAGGCGCTCCTGCCCGGGCGCCTCGGCAGCACGCTCACGCGGGCGCTGGGCAACGAGGCGACCGCCGGCATCGCCGGCGACATCACGTGGGTGGCCCTCCTCGCTGCGGTCGGTGTGGTGACGTCGTTCATGTTCCGGCGCCGGCTGGGCATCCTCCTCGCCCTGCTGGCGCTGGCGTTCGCCGTCGGCTTCGTGATGGCGCCCCAGGGCCGGCTCTGGAACGCGCGCCTGCTGCCCTTCTGGTACCTGTGCCTCTACCTCCTCGCCGCCGTGGCGGTGACCGAGCTGGCCTCGTCGCTGGCTGCCCTGGTGGCCCGCCGCCCGGAGCGGCCGGTGCGCGCCGTGGTGTTCGCCGTGCCGGTGGCGGCGACGTTGGCGGTGCTGGTGGTCGTGGGGCTGCCGCTGCGGTCGCTGCCCTTCGGGTCCACCTCGGCCGACGGGACCTACCGGTGGGCCGGGCTGAGCACCACCGACCGCAGCTTCCTCCCGGACTGGGCGCACTGGAACTACAGCGGCTACCAGGGCAAGCCCGCCTACCCGGAGTTCCGTTCCCTCCTCGCCACCATGGGCGACGTCGGGGAGGAGCGCGGCTGCGGCCGGGCGATGTGGGAGTACGAGAGCGACCTCGACCGCTTGGGCACCCCCATGGCCCTCATGCTCCTGCCCTACGCGACCGACGGCTGCATCGGTTCGATGGAGGGCCTGTACTTCGAGGCCTCGGCGACCACGCCGTTCCACTTCCTCAACCAGTCGGAGCTGTCGGCGGCGCCTTCACGGGCACAGCGCGAGCTGCCTTACGGCGACCTCGACGTCGCCGCCGGCGTCGAGCACCTGCAACTCCTGGGCGTGCGCTACTACCTGGCCTTCTCCCCGGAAGCCGTGGGCCAGGCCGAGGCCTCGCCCGACCTCACACTGGTGGCGACCTCCGGATCGTGGCAGGTCTACCGGGTGGACGGAGCCGAGCTGGTGGAGCCGCTCTCGGCCCAGCCGGCCGTGCTCGACGGCATTCCCCCCGGCGGCCGGGGCTGGCTCGACCCAGCCGTCGAGTGGTACCTCGACCCTTCGGCCCGAGAGGTGTTCCTGGCGGCGTCGGGGCCCCGATCGTGGCAGCGGGTGGCGGTGGGGGAGCGTCCCGACGTCCGGCCCATGGCCGACGTCGAGGTCAGCGACGTCGAGACGTCGGTCGATCGCCTGTCGTTCCGCGTCGACCGCCCGGGGACGCCGGTGCTGGTGAAGACGTCGTACTTCCCGAACTGGAAGGCCGAGGGCGCCGAGGGGCCCTGGCGGGTGGCCCCCAACCTGATGGTGGTGGTCCCCACCGGCACCGAGGTGGAGCTGCGCTACGGGACCACCCCGGTCGAGTGGCTGGCGTGGGCGCTGACCGCCCTCGGCGCCGCCGGCCTGGTCCTCCTCGCCCGGAGCGGGGCGGTGCCCGTGGCCGCGCGACGGCCCGAGGAGCACGGGGACGACGACGGCGATACCGCCGCCGAGGCCGTCTCCCCCGCCGAGTCGGACCAGGGTGACGCCGAGCGGGCCGGGGTGCTCGTCCCTGCCGGCGCCCAGGGCCCGGACGATGGGGGAGCTCCGGCCGGCGCCGAGCCTGACGACGACCAGGGGCCGGGGCCAAGGCGTGGCCCTGCGCCGGCGCGGCCGGCGAGCCCGCCGGCCGGACGCATCTGGGCTTCGCCGGCCAGGGACACCGACCCAGCGGGGTGACGGGACCCCGCCGGCGGCCGCGGCTCCGGCCGCTGCGGCGCTTCGCCGCGGTGAGCGGCGTGGTCACCGCCATCGACGTCAGCGTCCTGCTGGCGCTGACCCAGGGCGCACGGGTGCCCGTGCCGGCGGCCGATGGGGCTGCGGTCGGTGTCGCCTCGGTCGCCTCGTGGCTGTTGCACCGTGAGGTGGCGAGCACGGGGGACCCCTTCACCCGCTGGGTCGAGCGCCCGTCCGCCTTCGTGGCCACCGCCGTGCTCGCCGGCGCCCTGGATCTCGCCGTGGTCACCGTGGTGGCGCCGGCCGTGCCCTCCCGGGTGGGCCCGGTGGTCAGGGCCAAGGCCCTCGCCTTGTTGGTGGCCGGTGCGGCCCGCGTGCTCGCCTACCGGGCCATCCTGGTCCGGCCCACCCGCCGGGGGCTGGCGGTGCGCAGGTCCCGGGCGGATCCTCCGGGTGAGCTGCGCCTGACCGTGGTCGTGCCCGCCTACGGTGAGGCCGCCCGCATCGCCGGCACGGTCCGTCGCCTCGACGAGGCGCTCGCCGGCGTGGACGCCGAGGGCGGGGTCGAGGTGCTCGTCGTCGACGACGGGTCGAGCGACGCCACGGCAACCGAAGCCGAGGCCGCCGGCGCCCGGGTGCTGCGGCTCCCGGTCAACCAGGGGAAGGGAGCGGCCGTGCGGGCCGGCGTGCTGGCGGCCCGGGGCCGCACGGTGGCGTTCATGGACGCCGATCTGTCGTACCCCCCCGACCAGGTGCTGCGGCTCCTTGCCGGCGTGGAGTCGGGATGGGACGTCGTGGTGGGCAGCCGCCGCCACGCCGGCTCGGTCGACGTGGCCCGTCCCGGACTGGTGCGCTCGCTCAGCGGGCGGCTGTTCAACTTGCTCACCGCCGTGGTGCTGCTCGGCCACTACCGGGACACCCAGTGCGGATGCAAGGCGTTCCGCTCCGACGTGGCCCGGATGCTGTTCTCCCGGACCAAGCTCGACGGGTTCGCCTTCGACGTCGAGGTCTTCCACCTGGTGGAGCGCTACCGGCTGTCGCTCACCGAGGTGCCGGTGACCCTCGTGGCCGCCCCCGGCTCCACGGTGCGGGTGGGTGTCGACGCCCTGAGGATGGTCGGCGACCTCTTCCGGCTGCGGCGCTGGTCGGGCCGCGGCGCCTACGACCTGCCGGTGGCCGAGCCCCATGGGGCGCAGCACTAGGGTAAGAGCCAGCATGTCCCTCGACTCGCTCGACTCCATCTTCAAGGCCTACGACATCCGCGGCACCGTCCCGGACCAGCTCGACGCTGAGCTGTGCCGGCGGATCGGGGCGGCCTTCGCCCGCTTCGCCGACGCCGACCGCCTGCTCGTCGCCCGCGACATGCGGCCGTCGGGCGAGGAGCTGGCCGCCGCCTTCGCCGACGGGGCCATGGGCCAGGGAGTCGACGTGGTCGACCTGGGGCTGGCCTCCACCGACCTGCTCTACTTCGCCGCGGGCCATCTCGACGCCGCTGCCGCCGTGTTCACCGCCTCCCACAACCCGCCCGAGTACAACGGCATCAAGCTGTGCCTGCCCGGGGCCAAGCCGGTCGGGCAGGACACCGGGTTGGCGCAGATCAAGGAGTGGACCGCCGAGGGCATCGCCGCCGGCGAGGGCCCCCGTGGCTCGCTCACCGAGCAGGACCTCATCGGTCTCTACGCCGACCACGTGCGGAGCTTCGTCGACGCCAAGGCGCTGCGGCCGCTGCGCCTCGTGGCCGACACCGCCAACGGCATGGGCGGCCTGGTGGCGCCGGCAGTGTTCGAGGGACTGCCCTTCGAGGTCGACTACCTGTTCCCCGAGCTCGACGGCACCTTCCCCAACCACCCGCCCGATCCCATCCAGCTGGAGAACCTGCGTGACCTGCAGGCGGCCGTGCGCGAGCGCGGCGCCGACGTCGGGCTGGCGTTCGACGGCGACGCCGACCGGGTGTTCCTCGTCGACGAGAACGCCTCACCCGTCTCCGGCTCGCTGACCACCGCCCTGGTCGCCACCGGCATGCTGGCCAAGAACCCCGGCGCCACCATCCTCCACAACCTCATCTGCTCCAAGGCCGTGCCCGAGGTCGTCCTCGAGCACGGGGGCAAGCCGGTGCGGACCCGGGTGGGCCACAGCTTCATCAAGCAGACCATGGCCGAGACCGGGGCGGTGTTCGGGGGCGAGCACTCGGGTCACTACTACTTCCGCGACAACTACCGGGCCGACTCCGGCCTGGTCGCCGCCCTGGTCGTGCTCGAGCAGATCTCGGTCGCCGGCGTGCCCCTGTCCGAGCTGGTGGCGCCGCTCGACCGCTACTCGGCGTCGGGAGAGGTGAACTCCCGGGTCGACGACCCGCCGGCGGTCATCGAGCGGGTGGCCGACCACTTCTCCGGTGCCGACCAGGACCGCCTCGACGGTCTCACCGTCGACCACGGGTCGTGGTGGTTCAACCTGCGCCCGTCCAACACCGAGCCGCTCCTGCGCCTCAACCTGGAGGCCGACACCGACGAGGCGTGCCAGGCCCACACCGACGAGGTCCTCGCCCTCATCCGCCAGCCGGACGGCCGTCCGTCGGGGGACGGGCAAGGAGACGAGGAAGCGTGACCCTCGACCGCCAGCTGCTCGAGATCCTGGCCTGTCCCGAGGACAAGGGCCCGCTGTACTACCTCGCCGACGAAGGCGTGCTCTACAACCCCCGCCTGCAACGTCGCTACGAGGTCCGGGACGACATCCCGGTCATGCTCGTCGACGAGGCCACCACGGTCGACGACGCCGAGCACCAGCGGATCCTCGGACGCATCGAGGCCGACGCCATCAAGCCCACCTTCGAGGCGTGAGGC
>JAHWJR010000070.1:6387-8855 GCA_019348335.1 Actinomycetota bacterium | reverse complement strand
GAGAGCCTCCTGCCGCCGGACCTGCCCGAGGTGCCGGGCCTGGAGACGGCCGCTCGCCACGTGCCCGCCGGTGAGGGGGTGGGCGTGCTCGGCGACTTCTACGACATGTTCCAGGCCGCCCGTCACCGGTGGCACCTGGTGATCGGCGACGTCTGCGGTCACGGCGTCGAGGCGGCCAAGATCACGGCGTTGGCCCGCTGGGCCATCCGGGCGGCGGCCACGCAGTCGAGCCGCCCTGGCCGGGTGCTCTCCCTGCTCAACGAGGTGCTCCTGCGCCACGACGGTGACGCCGGCACGTTCCTCACCGCCCAGTTCGTCACGGTGCGGCTCGCCCACGGCGCGGTGGGGGTCGTGCTCGGCGGCGCCGGGCACCCGCCGGCGCTCATCCGCCGGAGCGACGGCACGGTGGATCTCCTCGGAATGGGCGGGCAGCCGATCGGCATGATCGAGTCACCGGACGTCGCCACCACCCGCACCGTGCTGCACCCCGGTGACGCGCTGGTCCTCTACACCGACGGCCTCATCGAGGCCCGACGGGACGGCGCCTTGCTCTCCGTCGAGCGGGTGACAGAGGTGCTGAGCGGCACGGTCGGTCTGGATGCCGATGCCATGGCCGACATGCTCGTCGGGCTCGCACGGGACTTCACCGGGGGGGCCCTGGCTGACGACCTCGCCATCCTCGTGCTGCAGGCGCTGCCGAGCTGATCGGCTTCGGCCCTCCGGTCAGGCGGTGGCGCGTTGGCCCGTCCAGATGTCGTCGCAGGCCTCGCAGGCGCTGCGGGGGATGAGGCCGGCCTGCATGAGCCCGGCGAAGATGGTGCACCCGAGGCAGAAGGCGAAGACGGCCTCGAGGGTGGCGGCGACGAGGATCATCCCCACCAGCACGTCGGCGAGACCGGTGGCGCCGAAGCCGAAGTGAGCCACGACGGCGGCGACCGAGAGCGTGGCGCCGATTCCCTGGGCGAAGCGCTTCGGGGGACCGGGGACGTCCTTGGCCGGCACGGGCAGCCGGGGGGTGATCAGCCGGGTGACGAGCTGGCCCAGCGGGCTCAGGGTCGGGCCGGTCAGCACCCGGGCCACGAAGCCGTAGGCCAGCGGAAGGAGCAGGATGGGCAGGTCGAGCACGAGCGTGGCGGCGCACAACGCCACCACGCCGCCAGCCACGAGGCGAGCGGAGACCTCGTTGACGGGGTTCGGAAAGCGGAACAGTTCAGCCACGACCAAAATCCTACCTCTTGGGTCGGGTTTCGTAGGCGGGAATTCGTCCGGGCGAGACCGTCCGGGCCTGCGCCGGCGGTCCGCCCGCTCTTAGGCTGACCGCGCCGGCCGCCAGACGCCGGCTCCGCTCCGGCGGGGACGTTTGTGCAGGCGAGCGCAGAGAGGGAATGGCCAGGTGGGACCAGGCTCGGCGAGCGGGAGGGCCTCCGGGCTGCGCCCCGGCATGCGCATCTCCGACCTGCTCACGCTGCGGGACCAGACCGACGAGACCGGCCGCCTGCTGCTCGAGGACTCGGCGCCCAAGCAGGCGATGAAGCGTGCACGGCGCGACGGCGTGCCCATGAAGAGTGCCCGCTGCCCGTACGACGACACCCCCTCGCGCCTGGGGGGCGACATGAACGCGTCCGCCTACGACGCCCTGCGGCGAGACACCGCTGACGTGCTCAACGGCTTCGCCTGGCTCAGCGGGCACTACTTCGAGATGCAGCCGTCCAACCGGGGAACGACGCTGGGTCTGACCGACGTCACCAGCATGGGGATCTCGCTCCCACTGGTCCTCTTCAAACAGGGAGTCGACCCGGTGCCGCCGCAGGGCCGTCTGCCCTCCTACGTCGCCTCCCTGTTCAAGGCCAGCCGCGGCGTGTTCTCGGCGTCGGTCGACCTGCTGAACACGCTCGGTCACTCGCCGACGACCGGCGCCGAGGTGGCGGCCTTCGCCGAGCAGGAAGGCCACTTCGTACGCCAGGAGACCGGGCGGGTGTGCGCCGCGCCCACCCGGCTGATCGCGCGCACCATCGACGTGGTGCTGACCGGGCGCGGGGCCGACGCGTCGCGCAGCGGCCTGGGCGAGCTGCTGCCGTTCGCCACGTTGTGGGAGTTCTGGAACGTCGAGCAGTCGTTCAACCGCGCCTTCGACCGGTACGGCCACGTGCTGCGAGGCCTGCTCGAGGCCTCGGGCGGCGCTCCCGACCCGGAGGCCCTGTTCGGTGCCACCGTGGTCGACCAAGGGGTGGAGCACCGCTTCGGCGCGTTCACCGACGCCTTCCTCGACTATGCCAACGCTGCCCAGGCGGAGCTCAACCGGCTGCTCGGGCGGGCCCAGAGTGCTCCGCCGCTGCGGTTCGAGGACGTGGTGCGGATCCTATGATCGCCCTCGTGACCAGGCCTGCGCCGGGCGACGAGCTCGTCACCACCGCCGGTGCCCCGGACCAGGACGAGGACCTTCGCGGCGAGGCGGGTTCGGTGGCGGC
>JAHWJR010000070.1:0-6287 GCA_019348335.1 Actinomycetota bacterium | reverse complement strand
GAGCCCTGCCGGGTGATCCGGCGGGCCACCGGCGTGCCGCTGCGCCGGCTGGTGGGCCGCCGCGGCGTGTTGGGCCGGGTGGTGGCCGGCGGCACGGTGACGCCCGGCGACTCCGTGCGGGTGCTGAACGGGGGAGAGGGCGATGGGCACTAGGCCTGGTGGGCGTGCCCGCCGGCGGTCTGGGGACGGCAAGGGAGCGGCCCAGCGTCGGGCCCGTCCGCTCGGAACCGGAGACGGCAGGGCCGGCGACGACGGCGTGCGCGGGGCCGTGGTCGCCTTCCTCGCCCGGGAGATCGACCAGGACCAGCTGCGGGCTGCGGGCTGGGCGCCGGCGGTGGAGGCGCCTCGTTGGTTCGCGAGCTACGCCGGCGGTCGGCTCAACTCGCCCTACCGGATGAACGGCCCCGCCGGCCCCTTCACCCGCTTCCGCGGAGACCGGGCGGCGGCGCTGTACCGGCTCGACGGGGACGGCGGCTGGCGTCTCGACCCTGCGTCAGGGGAGTGGCAGTCCGACGACGACCCGGCGCGGCTCCACGAGCTCGCCCGGCTCGGGGCGGACGACGTCGACGCGCTGTACGAGCTCGACGACTGGGGCGGCTGGTACTTCGACTACGCCATGGGCAGCTGGGAGCCGACGGAGTCGCCGTCGGTCTCCTACTACCTCCGTGACGTCGCGCTCCACGAGGTCGAGCCCAGAGAGGCGGCCCGGGTGGCCGCCGAGCTCGGGCATCCGGGAGCCGTCACCGCTGACGGCTGACGATTGACGCCGCCGCCGGCGCCATCGGTTCCGAGCCGGCCGCCGGTACCGTGAGCCGGGTGGCGACGCCACTCGACGCCGAGGTCACCGCCCTGGCCCGGCACCTCGCCGAGTTGGGCCGCGACAAGGCGGGCCGGGTGTTCCGCATGTCGTGGTGGGGGGACCGCCTGCTCCAGCGGGCCATGGCCAACCCCGCCTTCAAGACCGAGCTGTTCCGCTTCGTCGACGTGTTCCCGGCCACCACCGGCGACGACGACGTGCTGCGCCACCTCGACGAGTACTTCTCCGGCCGGGGCGTGCCCAAGTTGCTGTCCCTTGGCGTCGACGTGGCCGAGGCGGTGCCCGGGATCGGGGCGCACGTCTCCGCCGGCGTCGCCGAGCGCAACATCCGCCGCATGGCCGAACAGTTCATCGTGGGGACCGATGCCACCGAGGCCGTCCCCAACCTGCGAGGGCTGTGGGAGCACGGAGCCGCGTTCACCGTCGACCTCCTCGGCGAGAAGACGGTCGTGGGCGCCGAGGCCGATCGCTACGCAGCACGGGTCAAGGAGACCCTCACCACCCTGCTCGACGCCACCGCCTCGTGGCCTGCCCGCCCGGTGCTGGAGGCCGACGACGCCGGGTCGCTGCCCCGGGTGAACGTCTCGGTCAAGGCCACGGCGCTGGCCTCCAAGCTCGCTCCCCTCACCGGTGAGGCCGGCCTCGAGCAGGCCAAGGCCCGGTTGCGCCCGCTCCTTCGACTGGCCGCGACCCGGGGCGCCTTCGTCAACCTCGACATGGAGCACGCCGAGGTGAAGGACCTCACCCTGGCGCTGTTCCGGGAGCTGCTGGACGAGCCGGAGCTGGCCGAGCTCCAGGCCGGGATCGCCGTCCAGGCCTACCTCAAGGACTCGGCTGCCGACCTGGCCGAGTTGGTGTCGTGGTCGGCGCGGCGGGCGGTGCCGATCACGGTGCGGCTGGTCAAGGGGGCCTACTGGGACACCGAGACGGTCGTCGCCGGGGCGGCGGGGTGGCCCTCGCCGGTGTTCGAGGACAAGGCGGCGACCGACGCCAACTTCGAGCGCTGCGTGCGCCTGCTCCACGACCACCACGGTTCGGTGAAGGCGGCCTTCGGTTCGCACAACCTCCGCTCGCTCGCCTACGCCGTGGCCTACGCCCGCAGCCGGGGCATCGACGACCGCGGTTACGAGCTGCAGATGCTGGCGGGGATGGCGGAGCCGATCCAGGCCGCGGTGTGCCGCCTGGGGATGCGGCTGCGGGTCTACGCCCCCATCGGTGAGCTGGTCCCGGGCATGGCCTACCTGGTGCGCCGGCTGCTGGAGAACACCAGCAACGAGAGCTTCGTTCGCCAGCGCTTCGCCGAGGGCCGGCGCCTCGATGACCTGTTGGCGCCCCCGGCGGTCGACAGCCTGCCGGGTCCGCCGTCGCCCGTGCGGCGGGCGCCCACCGACCCGGCCGCCGTCGGGGCCTACGAGCCCGAGCCGGTCGCCGAGTGGCGGCGGGAGCCGGTGCGTTCGGCCTTCGCCCGGGCGGTGGCCGAGGCCGGCGCCGGCCAGGTGCTCGAGGTGCCGGCAGTGGTCGACGGACGCCGGGTGCGAACGCCAGAGGTGATCGAGTCGCTCGACCCCGCCCGCCACTCGGTCGTGGTGGCCACGTCGGCGGCCTGCGGTGCCGACGAGGCGGACGCCGCCGTGGAGGCGGCCGGTCGGGCCCTCGATCGCTGGCGCCGGACGCCCGCCGTCGAACGGGCGGCGGTGCTGTTCCGGGCGGCGGAGTGGATGCGGGCACGCCGGCCGCAGCTGGGGGCGCTGGAGGTGGTGGAGGCGGGGAAGCCCTGGGCCGAGGCCGACGCCGACGTGTGCGAGGCCATCGACTTCTGCGAGTACTACGGGCGGGAGATGCTGCGGCTCGACCGCGGCGGTGCGGTGGCGTCCCCGCCGGGGGAGTCCAACCGCCTGCACTACCAGGGCAAGGGGGTGGCCGTGGTCATCGCCCCGTGGAACTTCCCCCTGGCCATCCCCTGTGGGATGACCGTGGCCGCCCTGGTGACCGGCAACACGGTGGTGCTCAAGCCGGCGGAGCAGACGCCGGCGGTGGCCTTCCGGCTGGTCGAGGCCCTGGAGGCGGCGGGTCTTCCGCCCGGGGTGCTCAACTTCCTCCCCGGCCGGGGCGAGGAGGTCGGCGCCCGTCTGGTCCGCCACCCCGACGTGGCGCTGATTGCCTTCACCGGGTCACGGGAGGTCGGTCTCGAGATCAACCGGGCGGCGTCGGAGCACTGCGCCGGCCAGCGCTCGGTGAAGCGGGTGGTGGCCGAGATGGGCGGCAAGAACGCCCTCGTCGTCGACGCCGACGCCGACCTCGACCAGGCGGTGCCGGCCGTGGTGGCGTCCGCCTTCGGCTACAGCGGCCAGAAGTGCTCGGCGTGCTCCCGGCTGGTGCTGGTCGACGCCGTGCACGACGCCTTCCTGGAGCGGTTGCTGGGAGCGGTCGGCGAGTTGGCCGTGGGTCGGCCGGCGGAGATGGGCACCGAGCTGGGACCGGTCATCGACGCCGAGGCCCAGCGCAAGACGCAGGCCTACGCCGCGCTCGCCGCCGAGGAGGGCGAGGTCCTGCTGGCCCGCTCCGACGTGCCTGCCGACGGCTTCTACGTCGGCCCGGTGGTGGTGGGTGGCCTCGACCCCTCGACCAGCCGGGTCGCCCGGGAGGAGATCTTCGGGCCGGTGCTCTCGGTGCTACGGGCCCGGGACTTCGACGCCGCCCTGGCGCTGGCCAACGACACCGACTACGGGCTCACCGCCGGCATCTACTCCCGCTCACCGGCACACATCCGCCGGGCCGCCACCGAGCTGCGGGCGGGCAACGTCTACGTCAACCGGGCGCTCACCGGCGCCGTGGTGGGCCGCCAGCCCTTCGGCGGCTACGGCCTGTCTGGCGTCGGCTCCAAGGCGGGCGGGCCCGACTACCTGCTGCAGTTCCTCGACCCTCGAGTCGTCACCGAGAACACCATGCGCCAGGGGTTCGCACCGCTGGGCTAACGACGCCGCCCCCTCGTTCTTTGTCGGCTCAGCCACCGTGGCGGTGGGTCAACCGACAAAGAACGGCAACGGGAATGGTCAGGGCATGCTCCAGGCCCGGATGGCCGGCTGGCCGTGGTCGAAGGCCAGGATCCCGAGGTGACCGGTGGGCAGCGCCACCAGGTGGCGGGCCAGCTGGGTGATGCCCACCCAGCGGGCGGCGAGGACCCGAGAAGCGTGCCCGTGGCCCACGACCAGCACCCGACCGTCGATGCCGTGCAGCCGCTCGACCACCCGGTCCACCCTCGGGGCCATCTCCTCGAGCGACTCGGCGCCCTCACTGCCGCCGTCCCACGACGCCCATCCCGGCTGCTGCGCCTGCATCTCGGCGGTGGTACGGCCCTCGGCGGTGCCGTAGCGCATCTCGGCCAGGTCCTCGTCGACCTCGAGGACCTCTGCGAACCCAGCCAGCTCCGCCGTGTGCCGCGCCCGCTTGGACGGGCTGGTCAGCACACAGGTGAAGGTGACGTCGGAGAGGCGGGTGCCCAGCGCCCGCGCCTGGTCGAGACCGTCCTCGGTCAGCTCGAGGTCGGTCGTGCCGGTGTGTTGGCCGGACAGGCTCCACTCGGTCTGGCCATGGCGGGCGATCCACACCTCCTCGGCCATCCGTCCCCCTTCAGTCCAGCGACTGCGAGAGCATGCAGCCGGTGAGCACGGCGCCCGCAGCGGCACCCACCGCGGCCAGGCGAGTCCGGCGAGGAAGGTGGCGGAAGGTGGTCAGGGTGGCCACGAGATCGACCCCGTCGGCCACCGCCCCACACTGGAGCAGGGTGCGAACCGGCGTCCCCTGTTCGAGGGCCCGCAGCAGGAGCACCCCGAGGAGGAGGTCGCGGATGCCGGCGGCTCGGGTGAGCATCTTGACCCCGGGGTCGGTGGCGCCGGGACCGGCCCACGAGGCGGCGGCGCCGGGGGCGACGAGGAGGCTGCCGCCGATGGCGACGCGGCCGGCGCCGAGGAGCCGGGCCAAGTCGTCGTGGTCCACGGACCGGCAGTCTTGCAGCATCCGGCGATGGTGCCCGGTCACGGGGTGGCGGTCACTGCGGCCACGGCGGCGAGGAGGCGGTCGATCTCGTCGCCGGTGTTGTAGCCGTGGGGCGAGACGCGGATGCCTCCGCCGCGGGGCGAGCACACGATGCCCTCGGCCAGGAGACGTTCGTGCACCACGACGGGGTCGTGGCCGTCGACGGTGAAGGTGATGATTCCCGAGCCCCCGCCGGCGCTGCGGTCGGACAGCACCGTGGCCCCGGGCACGTCGGCCAGGCCGGTACAGGCGCGCTCGCACAGGGTGTTCACGTGGGCCCACACCGATTCCACGCCGGCGCCGGCCAGCAGGTCGATGGAGGCGCCGAGGGCGTGGATGCCGGCCATGTTCTGGGTCCCGCCCTCCAGCCGGCGGGCGCCGTGGTCCCACACCAGGTCGAGGTTGTCCCACTGCTCCCGGTGCACCACGGAGTTCCATCCCGGCTCCAGTGGTCGCAGGAGATCGAGGCAGCGGTCGCGCACGTAGAGCACGCCGATGCCTTCTGGGCCCAGCAGCCACTTGTGGGCGTCGGCCATGGCGAAGTCGACGCCCCAGGCCTCCAGTTGGGCGGGGACGACGCCGAGACCCTGGATGACGTCGGCGCACAGCAGGGCACCGGCGTCGTGGCAGACCCGAGCCAGAGCCGCCAGGTCGGTGCGCCAACCCCGGCCGAACTGGACCCAGCTGGTGGCCACCACCTTGGGCGGCGGGCCGGCGGCGATGACCTCGGCGAACGCCTCCACCGGCAGGCACCGCCCCGGGCCCTGGGTCGGCACGGTGTCGACGACCACGCCGAGGTCCCGCAGCGCCAACCAGGGATAGACCGTCGACGGGAACTCCAGGGCGGGGACCACCACCCGGTCGCCCTCCCGCCAGGGCAACCCGTTGGCCACGAACCCGAGGCCCTCGGTGGTGTTCTTCACGAAGGCGACGTCGTCGACGGGGACGCCCATGAGGCCGGCTGCCGCCGCCCGCACCTGCTCGGCCCGCTCGGCGTGGCCGGCGCCGGCCAGCGAGCCACCGCCCGCCGCCCGCTGGGCGTAGCCGTGCAGGGCCTCCACGGCGGGGGCAGGCAAGGGCGTCACGCCGGCGTGGTTCAGGTAGGCCCAGCGCTCGGTGACCGGGAACTGCGCCCGGGGGAGAGGAGGGCTCACCGCGGTCAGGTCCCCGCTGTCCCGAGGTTTCCCCGCCGCGCTGCGCCGGTGCGAAGAGGCTGCCGTCGAGTTGTTCCTCCGCCGCCGCCCACGCCGGCGGAGTGTACGGCCCTGGAGCCTCGGTACGGCCGGGCCCGCCGGGTGCCGGCGCCCGTGTGCGGCAGGCGGAGGTCCGTTGTCCCGGTGCTAGCGTGACCGCCGCGGGCCGTTAGCTCAGTTGGCAGAGCACTTGCATGACGCGCAAGGGGTCAGAGGTTCGAATCCTCTACGGCCCACCCGAA
>JAHWJR010000069.1:4183-8898 GCA_019348335.1 Actinomycetota bacterium | reverse complement strand
TGGCGAAGACCAGGGCGCCGGCCGCCGCGCCGCCGGCCAGGCCGCCCAGGTGCCCGCCGATGGAGATGCCGGGGATGACGAAGGTGAGCACCAGGTTGATGGCCAGCAGGCCGCCGATGCCGGACTGCATGGGGTCGACCCCCCGCCGGCGCATGCCGACCACGGCGGCGCCCATGAGCCCGAAGACGGCTCCTGAGGCACCGGCGGTGCGGGCCCCGGGCTGGAGCAGCAGGGCGCCGAAGGAGCCCCCCAGCAAGGCGGTGGCGTAGAGCACGCCGAAGCGCAGCCGGCCCAGGGTGGGCTCCAGCATGGCGCCGAGCTGCACGAGGATGATCATGTTGAACGCCAGGTGGATCAACCCGTAGTGCAGGAAGCCCGAGGTGACCAGGCGCCACCACTCGCCCGCCGCCACCGCCGGGCCGTAGAGGGCGAAGTCGATTGCCAGGGGGTTGCCGCCGGGCCCGGCGCCGGCGCCGAGCGAGGGCACGAACGCCGCCACGCTGGCGGCGATGAGGGCGTAGGTCACCACCGGCCGGGTGGCGAGCGAGCGCAGGCTCTGCACCGGCGGCGCCTGGCGCACGCACTCCGGGCACTGGAACCCCACCGGTGCGGTGATCATGCAGTCGGGGCAGATGGGGCGCTCGCAGCGCCGGCAGCGCACCCCGCTCTCGCGCCCGGGATGCCGGTAGCAGTCCCAGACGACGCGGGCGGAGTCACCGCCCGCGGGTACAGGCTCGGGAGGAGGGGCCGACATGGCCCCGTCAGGCTACCGGCGGTCCCGGACGGCCCGCCGTCGCCGGAGGGCGGATGTGCTCAGCGGCGGGCGGTGAGCCGGCCCATCAGCTCGTGCCCCGGCACGGGAGGCGAACCGGCGGTGCCCGCCTCGCTGTACGTGCCGCCCGGCCCGTCGTGCTCGCTGTCGACCAGCAGCCACGGCACCGGGTCGAGGGTGTGGGTGCGCAACGCCACCGGGGTGGGGTGGTCGGGCAGCAGGAGCAGCCGCCACGGGCCCAGGTCGGCCAGGCCCTCGACCAGCGGCCCGAGGATGCGCCGGTCCCAGTGCTCGAGCGCCCGCACCTTCTCGTCGAGGTCACCGGCATGGCCGGCCTCGTCGGTGGCCTCGACGTGGATGACGAACAGGTCGGCGCCCCCCGCCAGGGTGGTCAGGCAGGCGTCCCGCTTGCCCTCGTAGTCGGTGTCGTACCAGCCGGTGGCGCCCTCGACCTCGACCACCTCGATGCCGGTGAGGGCGCCCAGCCCCCGGATCAGGTCGACGGCGGTGGTCAGCCCCGCCTCCAGGCCGTGGCGGTCGCGGAAAGCGGGAAGCTGCGGCTGGTGCCCCTGTCCCCACAGCCACACCTGGTTGGCCGCCAGCCCGAAGCGGCTGACCACCGACCGGGAGGCCTCCATCAGAGCCCGAAGCGCCGGCGCCGCCGGGCCCGTGGGCCACACCGCCGCCCGGCCCGACAGGTCGTGGGGCGGGACGCAGTCGGCGTCGGCCCAGGTCGAGGGGACCACCAGCAGGTGGCGGTACTGCACTCCCGGGTGGAAGCGCACCTCGTCGGAGCCCAGCTCGGCCTGGAGGGCGGCCACCACCTCGGCCGCCTCCTCGGTGCTCGGGTGGCCTCCGGCGAAGTCGGCCATGGTCCCGTCGCCGCCGACGGTCACCAGGTTGCAGCGGTAGGCGACCTCTCCCGGGCCCAGGCGCACCCCGCGCCCGGCGGCCTCGATGGGTGCCCGACCGGTGTGGTAGCGGGCCGGGTCGTAGCCGAGGATGCTCATGTTGCCCACGTCGCTGCCGGGCGCCATGCCGGCGGGGATGACCGCCGCCCGCCCCACCTCTCCCCGGCGGGCCAGGGCGCCGAGCGTGGGCATGGAGGCCGCCTCCAGCGGTGTACGGCCGTCGAGCTCGGGGACGGGCTCGTCGGCGCAGCCGTCGGGGACGCACACCACGTACTTCATCCCGGCGACGCTACCGGCGGGCGGGCGGGCGCCCCTGGTCCGATGCTCTAGGCCCGGGCGTGGGCGACGACGTAGTCCCGCACGGCGGCCAGGTCACACGGCAGGGTGGCGTAGCGCTCGGGCAGTTCGAACAGGTGGCTCAGATGCGCCGGCAGGGCGGGGCGCACCCCGGTGGCCGCCTCCACCGTGTCGGGGAACTTGGCCGGATGCGCGGTGGACAGGGCGACCAGCGGGACGTCGGCGTCGCGCCGGCAGGCCTGCCCCGCCACCAGGCCCACGGCGGTGTGCGGGTCGACGAGGGGCCCGCCGGCGGCGTGCAGTCCGGCCATGGCCCGGCTCGCGGCGTCGTCGTCGACGGTCGTGGCGTCGAAGAGCCTCCGGACCTGCTCCAGCCGCCCGACGGGGATCTCCATGCGCCCCTCGGCCGAGAAGCGGGCCATGTGCCCGGCCACCGCCGGGGCGTCGCGGTCGAGCAGCTCGAAGAGCAGGCGCTCGAGGTTGCTCGACACCTGGATGTCCATCGCCGGGCTGATGGTGGGGTGCACGGTCTGCACCTCCATGACGCCCGTGCTCAGGAACCGGGTGGCGATGTCGTTCTGGTTGCTGGCCACGACGAGCTGGGAGATGGGAACGCCCATCCGCCAGGCGATCCAGCCGGCGAGGGCGTTGCCGAAGTTGCCGGTGGGCACCGAGAAGGCCACGGGGCGGTGGGGGGCGCCGAGGGCGACGGCGGCGGTCACGTAGTACACGGCCTGGGGCAGCACCCGGGCCCAGTTGATGGAGTTGACCGCCGAGAGCCGCAGCTGCTCCCGCAGGGCCAGGTCGCTGAAGATGGCCTTCACCAGGTCCTGGCAGTCGTCGAAGGTGCCCTCCACGGCCAGGTTGTGCACGTTGGGCGCGTCGACCGTGGTCATCTGGCGCCGCTGCACCTCGGAGATGCGGTCGGCGGGATGGAGGATGAACACGTCGAGGCTGTCACGGTCGCGGCAGGCGGCGACGGCGGCCGGCCCCGTGTCACCCGAGGTTGCCCCGAGGATGGTGAGGCGCTCTCCCCGCCGGCGCAGCTCCAGGTCGAACAACCGGCCCACCACCTGCAGGGCCACGTCCTTGAACGCCAGCGTGGGGCCGTGGAACAGCTCGAGCACCCAGTCGTTGTCGGCCACCTGGCGCAGCGGCACCACCGCCGGGTGCCGGAAGCCGGCATAGGCCTCGTCGACCGCCGCTGCCAGGTCGCCCTCGTCGATGTTGCCGCTCAGGAAGGGGGCCATGATCCGGGTGGCCACCTCGGCGTAGGGCGCGCCGGCGAAGCTGGCGAGGGTGGCGGAGGAGAGCTCGGGCCAGGTCTCGGGCATGTAGAGCCCGCCGTCGCGGGCCAATCCGGCCAGCAGGACGTCGGCGAAGCCGAGCACCGGGGCCTTGCCGCGGGTGCTGACGTAGTTCACCGGCTCACCCTGACACGACCCGGAGCACGCTGGTGACCCGGTCGACCACCTCGAGGCCCCGCAGCGCCGCCAGCGTGGCCTGCACGGCCGACTCGGCGGCGTCGTGGGTGATGAAGATCAGCCGGGCTTCGTCGCCCAGCCCCTCCTGCTCCATGGAGCGGATGGACACCCCGTGCTCGGCGAACACGCCGGAGACGGTGTGGAGCACTCCCGGGCGGTCGACGACCTCGAGGTGGAGGTAGTACTCCGAGCGCATCTCGTCGATGGGGCGGATGACCGCCCGGGGCAGGAGGCCGAGGGGGGCGTGCGTGCCCCGGCGCAGGTTGCCGGCGGCGTCGACCACGTCGCCCAGCACGGCGCTGGCCGTGGGCCGTCCTCCGGCACCGCGCCCGTAGAGCATGAGCTCGCCCACCGCCTCGCCCTCGACGAACACGGCGTTGAAGCTGCCCCGCACGCTGGCCAGCGGGTGGTCGGCCGGGACCATGGCCGGGTGCACCCGCACGGCGACCTCGGGCACGCCGCCGGCGTCGTCGTAGTGGGCCTCGGCCACCGCCAGCAGCTTGATCTCGTAGCCCAGCCGGTGGGCGAAACCGATGTCGGCCGGCGTCACCGCCGAGATCCCCTCGTGGTACACGTCGCCCGCCACCACCGAGGCGCCGAAGGCAATGGTGGCCAGGATCGCCGCCTTGGCGCCGGCGTCGTAGCCGTCGACGTCGGCGGTGGGGTCTCGCTCGGCGTACCCCAGGCCCTGGGCCTCGGCCAGGGCCTCGGCGTAGGTGGCCCCCTCCTCGCTCATGCGGGTCAGGATGTAGTTGGTCGTGCCGTTGACGATGCCGGTCACCCGGCGCACCCGGGTCCCGGCCAGCGACTCCCGCAGCGGGCGGATGATCGGGATGGCGCCGCCCACCGACGCCTCGAACAGCAGGTCGACGCCGGCGGCATCGGCGGCGGCGAAGAGCTCCTCGCCCACGTTGGCCAACAGCTCCTTGTTGGCGGTGACCACGGGCTTGCCCGACTTGAGGGCGTCGAGGACCAGGCTCCGGGCCGGCTCGATCCCGCCGATCAACTCGACGACCACGTCGACCGCGGGGTCGTTCACCACCCCGCCGGCGTCGTGGGTGACGCAGCCCTCGGGCAGCTCCACCGGGCGGGCCTTGGCCAGGTTGCGCACCGCCACCCGGGTGACCTCCAGGCGCAGACCGGTCCGCAGCTCCACGGCGTCGGCCTGCTCGGCGATCAGGTCGATCAGGGCGGCGCCGACGTTGCCGCAGCCCAGCAGGCCGATGCGCACCACCGACGAGCTCGTTGCGG
>JAHWJR010000069.1:0-4083 GCA_019348335.1 Actinomycetota bacterium | reverse complement strand
CCGACGTTGCCGCAGCCCAGCAGGCCGATGCGCACCACCGACGAGCTCGTTGCGGTCACGCCGGCCACGCTACCTGCCGCCCCCGCCCCTGGTTCGTTGTCGGATCGCCCACCGTCGCGGTGGGTCAGCCGACAAAGAACGAGCGATGGGCCTTACTGGTCCAGCAGCAAGAGGTCGTCGAGCGTCTCCCGGCGCACGACCACCCGCGCCTCGCCGTCGGCCACGAACAGCACCGGCGGCCGGGCCACCTTGTTGTAGGTCGAGGCCATGGAGTGCCCGTAGGCCCCGGTGACCGGGGTGGCGAGCACGTCGCCGACGGCGAGGTCGGACGGGACCTTGGCGTCGTGGACGATGACGTCCCCCGACTCGCAGTGCTTGCCCACCACCCGCACCCGCCGGGGGCGCGGGGCGGCGGTGGCACGAGGCAGGAAGACCTCGTAGCCGCTGCCGTAGAGCACCGGGCGAGGGTTGTCGCTCATGCCCCCGTCGACCGAGACATAGGTGCGCACCCCAACCAGCTCCTTGATCGTGCCCACGGTGTAGAGGGTGACGGCGGCGGCGGCGGCGATGGCCCGTCCCGGCTCCACCGAGAGCCGGGACGTGATGCCGGCTTCGCTGCACGCCTTGTTGAGCGCCGCCCCCCACTCGGTGAGCGACGGCGCCTCCTCACCCTCGACGTAGGCCACCCCGAGGCCGCCGCCCAGCGACAGCTCGGGCAGCCCCAACGGGACCACGAAGTCGGCCAGCAGCTCGACGGCCTGGTCGAACGAGGCCAGCAGGAAGACGTTGCTGCCGATGTGGGCGTGGATGCCCACCAGCTCCATCGCCGGCGACCCCGCCACCCGTTCGACGGCGGCGGCGGCAGCGCCCGAGGCCAGTCCGAACCCGAACTTGGAGTCGGCCTGGCCCGTCTGCACGTAGACGTGGGTGTGGGCCTCGACCCCGGGGGTCACCCGGATCAGCACGCGCGGCGGGCGGGCGCCGGCGGCCACCAGGGCCTCGATGCGGTCGACCTCGTCGTGGCTGTCGAGCACCACTCGCCCGACCCCGACCTCGAGCGCACGGGACAGCTCGGCCTCGGACTTGTTGTTGCCGTGGAGCACCAACCGGGCGGGGGGCACGCCGGCGGCCAGGGCGACGTGGAGCTCGCCCCCGCTGGCCACGTCGATGCCCATCCCCTCCTCGTGGACCAGCGCGGCCATGGCCCGGCACAGGAAGGCCTTCGCCGCGTAGGTCGCCCCGGCGCCGAAGCAGGCCACGGCTTCCCGGCACCGAGCCCGCAGGTGGGCCTCGTCGTAGACGAACAGCGGGGTGCCGTGCTGGCGCGCCAGGTCGAGCACGTCGCAGCCGCCCACGGCCAGACGGCCACGTCGGTCGACCTCGGCGGTGAGCGGTAGCAGGTGGGGCGGGAGGGGGGTCACGGTGCACCGAGCAGCCGGTTGACCCGCTCGACCAGCTCCAGCGGCTCGAAGGGCTTGGTCACGTAGTCGTCGGCGCCCACTTCGAACCCCTCGGTCACGTCGTCGGCCTGGGCTCGGGCCGAGAGCAGCACGACCGGGATCTGCCGCGTCCGGTCATCGGCGTCGAGGGCCGACACCAGTTCGAGCCCGTTCATGCGCGGCATCATGACGTCAGACACCACCAGGTCCGGCGGCTCGGAGGTGGCTGCGGCCAGCGCTTCGGCGCCGTCGGCAGCGGTGCTGACGGTGAAGCCGGCCATCTCGAAGTTGACCTGCAGCAGCCTGAGGATCACGGGGTCGTCGTCGACCACCAGCACCCGTCGACCACCCTGCGCCACCGGCCGATGCTACCGGCGGCCCACCCCGGGCCGGCGGCCGGTAGGATCACCCGAGCCGCCCCCGTAGCTCAGGGGATAGAGCACCGGCCTCCGGAGCCGGGTGCGTAGGTTCGAATCCTACCGGGGGCGCAGATCAGGACTCGGCCAGCGGATCAGATCCCGCGATCGAACCAGGACCGGCGGGCTCCGGGTTCTCTCAGCGGCCGGTCGGCGGCGCGCCCCGTCCGATGGCCGACGCCGAAGCCGTAGACATCCGCCAGCCCAGCGCCGGCGAACGCGGCCAGGCCCAGGGACACGAAGCCAGGCTCGTTGACGTTCACGCTGACGGTGAAGGCGGAGATGGCGGCGATGAGGAACAGGGCCACCGCGGCGACGAGCAGGCCAGCGCGCATGGCGTCGGAGTACCCACAGTTCGTGAGCCCCAACCGTGGTTGAATTGGCCCCGGTACGGTCGGCGAGCTGGCGTGCCCGGCTCGTCGATTCGGTGTCGCGGCAAGGAGGCACGGTGGGAGCAGCCATCGCCGGCTGGGTGCAGGGCATGGCCACGGCCGGGGTGGGCGCGGTGGTGGGGTTCCTCGCCGCCGGCCGGGTCGGTGCCGCCGTGGGCGGCGCGCTCTCGGGGGTTGTCGCCATCCCCTTCGGACGTGCGGTGGCCCGGGGCCAGCCGTACCAGGGGCCGGGCGGCCTCCGGCGATGCATCGTCGACGCCACCTGGAGCGCCCTCAACACGTGGGCCGGCGCGCTCTTCTACGGGATCCTTCGCCTCAGAGGAAACCCGCTGGACGTCGACCGCACCCGGGGCCGGGGCTCCATCTGGCTGGTGCACGGGGTCGTGCCTCGGTACGCCACCACGATCGGCATGGTCAAGGCCGGCAGCAACGAGCGCATCGACCGCCACGAGGAGGTCCACGTCCTCCAAGCCAGGCTGTTGGGGCCGCTCTACCTCCCCCTGGTGGCGATCAACTACGTCATCGCCACGCTCGTGCCCTACTGGCTCCTCTTCTCGGACCGGGCCAGCTACTCCGTCGACAGCGTGGCGGCGTATTTCGAGAGGGGCGTCTACCCCCACGTCTGGCACGAGCTGTGGGCCTACCGGGTCAGCCGCCGGCACTCGTCGTAGCCACAGCCCCACCGTTTCGGCCCGGCCGGGTTCGAAACGCCAAGAGGAGGGGACACAACCGCCGGTGACCACGGAGGTGAGCGACGCACGGGACGAGGTGGAGCGGGCCACCGACCAGCCCTGGTACCGGGCAGCAGCCCGCGCCGGATGGGTGGCCCGGGGCCTGCTGTTCATCGTGACGGCGGTGCTCGCCCTCCAACTCGGCCTGGGACAGCGCCGGGAGGAGACGAATCAGCACGGGGCCATGGAGGAGGTGGCCCAGAAGCCGTTCGGCAAGGTGCTCCTGTTGGTCCTGGCCGTCGGCCTGCTGGCCTACGCCGGCTGGCGGCTCGTCGAGATCGTCCTGAACCGCTCCCAGGACCCCGGCTGGACGGCACGGGTCAAGCACGTGGCGCACGCCGCCGCCTACCTGGCGCTGTCGTTCATGGCCTTGGGCACGCTCTTGTCGCCCAACGGCCAGGGCGGAGGTGGGCAGCAACAGGGCATCACCGCCCGGGTGCTGTCCTGGCCCGGGGGCGCCCTCCTCGTCGGCGCGGTGGGCCTGGCCGTGTTCGCCACCGGGTTGGGCATCGCCTGGCACGTCCTGCAGCGCGGGCACCGAGAGGAGCTCGAGCTCGACGAGATGTCCGGCCGACAGCGCCGGCTGATCGACCTTCTCGCCATGGCCGGCAACCTCGGCCGGGCCCTGGTGTTCTGCCTGGTGGGCTGGTTCGTGGTCGCCGCCGCGGTGCGGAACGATCCTCGCCAGGCCAACGGCCTCGACGCCGCCCTGCATGAGTTGTTGCAGCAGCCGTACGGCAGCTGGATGCTCGGCGTCGTCGCCGCCGGCCTCGCCCTCTACGGCGCCTTCTGCCTCGTCTCCGCCCGCTGCCACCGGATCTGAAACCCGGGGGGTCAGTCGCCGATGGCGACCACGGCCAGGGCGACCGCCCCTCCCGGGTGGAGGCGCTCGAGGGTCACTGACTCGTCCGTGCCCACCCGGTGCGCCACCACGTCCCTGCCGTCCAGCAGGAACAGCCACCGGCTGTCGGGCGAGAAGGCGATGGGGTTGCCGTGGCCCATGACGGTGGGATGAACGGCGACGACTTCGCCGGCGGCCACGTCGACCACGGCCAGGCGGTCGGTCGCACCGGTCAACGTCCTCACGGCGACAGCCAACCAGCGG
>JAHWJR010000261.1 GCA_019348335.1 Actinomycetota bacterium | reverse complement strand
CGGCTGCGCTGGTGCTGGCGGCCCTCGCCGTCGGCGCCAGCCCGGCCGGCGCCGCCTCCACCCGGGCCAACGGCCCCAAGCCGAAGCAGGGCGAGGTCCTGGTGATCGGCCACCGCGGGGCCAGCGGCTACCTGCCAGAGCACACGCTCGCCGCCTACCAACTGGCCATCGAGCAGTGCGCCGACTTCATCGAGCCCGACCTCGTATCCACCAAGGACGGCGTCCTGGTGGCTCGCCACGAGAACGAGATCAGCGGCACCACCGACGTGGCCGACCACCCAGAGTTCGCCGACCGCTCCACCACCAAGACCATCGACGGCCAGACCATCAGCGGGTGGTTCACCGAGGACTTCACCCTCGCCGAGCTGAAGACGCTCAGGGCAACGGAGCGAATCCCCGACATCCGGCCGGACAACGCCACCTACGACGGGGAGTTCGAGATCCCGACTCTGGACGAGGTGATCGAACTGGCCCGGTCGTCACGCACCTGCGACGGCAACGTCGTGGGCGTCTATCCCGAGACCAAGCACCCCTCGTACTTCGACTCCATCGGCCTGTCGATGGAGGAGGAGCTCGTCCGCATCCTCCACGCCAACCGCTACCGGGGCCCGCGGGCGGCGGTGTTCATCCAGAGCTTCGAGGTGGCCAACCTCCAGGACCTGGCGGAGATGACCCGGCTCCCGCTGGTGCAGCTCGTCAACTGCAGTGGCCGCCCAGCCGACTTCGCCGCCGCCGGCGACGACCGCACCTACGCCGACCTGGTGACGCCGGAGGGACTCGCGTCCGTGGCCACCTACGCCGACGGCATCGGCGCCTGCAAGAACGTCCTCATCCCGAAGAACGCCGGCGGCACGCTCGGGCAGCCGTCAGCGGTGATCGACGACGCCCACGATGCTGGCCTGATGGTCCACGGCTGGACGTTCCGGCGGGAGAACCGCTTCCTCGCGGCGGAGTACCGCAGCGGCACCGACCCGAACGCCCCCGGCGACATGGTCGGTGAGGTGGGCGCCTTCCTGGCGGCGGGGATGGACGGGTTCTTCACCGACAACCCCGACCTCGGGGCCGAAGCGGCGGAACCCTTCGGGAGCTGAGCAGAGGGCGAAGTACGTACGCGAGACACGACGGCGGCTTGGTGAGGGTCGAGCCACGGGAGACGTGCCTCGACCTTCGTTCTCGGGTCTTCGCCCGCCGTTCACGCTCTCGCCCACGCCGGGCCACGCCGGCGAAATGCCACTGCCCGACACTGGGGACATGACCAACCGGACTGATCCCCGCCTCGGGCCGACACACCCCTCGCTCGCCGGCCGAGGCCTCGCCATCTTCGATCTCGACCGCACCCTCGTGCCCGGCTCCAGCCTGGTGCACCTCGGCCGCGCGCTGGTCCGCCGGCGGGTCGTTCCGCCCGCCGCCCTGGTCGAGTTCCTGGGCCGAGAGTTGCTCTTCCGCCGGAGGGGCCTGAGCGGGCCCGGGGCCGAGCGGCTCCAGGACCGCCTGCTGGGCATGGCACGGGGCATCGAGTACGCCCCGCTGCTGCCCCTCGTGGAGCAGGTCGGCGCCGAAGTGGTGCGCCAACTCCGCCCGGCGGCGCTGCGGCTGGTCCGCCACCACCAGCAGCGGGGCGACTACTGCCTGGTGCTCTCCGCCAGCCCGCAGGAGCTGGTGGGCGCGGTGGCGACCGGTCTCGGGCTCGACCGGGGCGTGGGCACCCGCAGCGAGGTGGTCGACGGGTACCTCACTGGTCGCCTCGACGGTCCTCTCTGCCACAGCGACGGCAAGCTCGCCCGGTTACGCGACGAGCTGGGCGTGCTCGACCTGACCAGCGCCGTCGCCTACTCGGACGCCGCCACGGACCTCCCGCTGCTTCGAGCCTGCGGCCACGCCGTCGCCGTCAACCCGGACCGCCGCTTGCGGGCAGCCGCCGCCGCGGCCGGATGGCCCATCCTCGACCTCACCTAGGCCGAGGCGGGTTGCGGGCAGCGGCGAGAGGCCGATCCGGCCAGACGCCCGTCGCCGGCCTCACACAACGAGGCCAGGCCAACGATCCGCAGCAGCTTTGAGGTGAACGGTGACGGGTGGCGCACCACCAGCTCGCCGCCCTGCTGTTGCAGCCGCCGTTGGCCCTCCACCAGAACGGCCAGGCCCACGGCCCCGATGAAGGTGAGCTCGCGCAGGTCCAGGACGATCCGTTCCTGGCCGAGGTCGATGCACAGGCGCAGGAGGACGACGAGATCGGGAACCGTGGCCACGTCCAGCTCGCCCCGCAGCAGCAGGAGCGACTGGCGGCCCTGGTGGATGGAAGACACAGCGAAGCTCTGCGTCCGATCGGTGCGAACGGCGGCGCTGGAGGGGGTCATGCCCACAGCCAAGTGCATGGACGTTGCCGGAAGGTGAACCGCCGCCGACGCCAGGTGCAACCTTTGACCGTCATCGACATTTAGCCATTCGTTCAGCCGGCGCCCGGGCCCCGGACACCTGCACGCCACCCCCAGCGAGCAACCTGGAGGCATGGTCGCCGCCGCCCCTCCCTCCTCTCCGCAGCCGGCGGTGGCGGCCATGGGACACATCGGTAGCTCCTGTGAGGTCACGCCGGTCTGAGAGAGGGCGGGGCCACCTCCGCCCTCTCTCCCCGGCAGCGACGGTGCACTCTTGGAGCCGTTAGGGTCTGCCCGTGGCGACCGCCCTCGAGCACGAGGTGAAGCTCGGGGCTG
>JAHWJR010000260.1 GCA_019348335.1 Actinomycetota bacterium | reverse complement strand
GAGGTCTGCTCCCGGACCTGGCGCTTGAGGTGGCCGAGGATGGCGCCCATCCCCCGCAGGCGGAGGGTGGAGATGGCCTCGTCGAGGCCCATCTGGCTGTAGAAGTCGTTGGGCACGGCCAGCACCTCTTCGGCCGTCGCCCCGTTCAGGCCCTCGGCCAGGATCCCGGCGAAGCCACGCGTGGTCGGTGCCTGGGGCGGGCAGTCGAACCACACCGCCACCCGGCCGTTGTCGTCGACCTCGGTGGAGAGGAAGAACGGCGTCTGGCACTCCTCGACCTGCTCCATGGAGCCCTGCTTGCCCTCCAGGTGCGGGGGCAGCGGGGGGAGCTTGCGGGAGTACTCCAGCAGCGCCTCCAGGCGCAGGTCCTTGGGGGCGCCGGCGAACAGCTCGACGATCCGCTGGAGCTTGGGGGGAGACGCCATGACGAACCTCGAATCTTGACCAGACTTGTCGGGTATTGACACGATAACCCTAGACTCGGCACGAACCAACGAGTCCCGATGAGTCCTGACCGCAGGAACGAGAGGAGTGCCCATGGCACCAGACGTCGCCCCCGACACCGACCAGAAGCTCCAAGCCTACGCCCATCCCGAGAAGCTCGTCACCACCGAGTGGCTGGCCGAGCATCTCGACGATCCTCAGGTCGTGGTGGTGGAGTCGGACGAGGACGTCTTGTTGTACGACACGGGCCACATTCCGGGCGCGGTGAAGATCGACTGGCACACCGACCTGCAGGACCCGGTGGCCCGTGACTACCTCGACGCCGAGGAGTTCTCCAAGCTGATGTCGGCCAAGGGCATCTCCCGTGACACGACGGTGGTGTTCTACGGCGACAACTTCAACTGGTGGGCGGCCTATGCCCTGTGGGTGTTCAGCCTCTTCGGCCACCCCGACACCCGTCTGCTCGACGGCGGTCGCCAGAAGTGGCAGGACGAGGGCCGGCCGATGACGACCGACGTCCCCAGCCCCCAGGCCACCGACTACCCCGTGGGCGAGCGCGACGACGCGCCCATCCGGGCCTTCGCCGACGACGTGCGCGCCCACATCGGTTCCCAGGGACGCCTGGTCGACGTGCGCTCGCCCCAGGAGTACTCGGGCGAGTTGCTGCACATGCCGGCCTACCCCCAGGAGGGCGCCCTGCGCGGCGGGCACATCCCCGGAGCGGCGAGCGTGCCCTGGAAGAAGGCGGCCAACGACGACGGCACCTTCAAGAGCGCCGACGAGCTGCGCGCCCTCTACCAACAAGAGGTGGGGCTCGAGGAGTCGGACGACGTGATCGCCTACTGCCGCATCGGCGAGCGCTCGAGTCACACCTGGTTCGCGCTGCACCACCTGCTGGGCTTCCCCAATGTGCGCAACTACGACGGGTCGTGGACCGAGTGGGGCAACCAGGTTCGGGCGCCCATCGAGAAGCCGGGCTACCCGGTCCGTCCCGAGATCAGCTGAGCCGTAGCGCCACCGCAGCGCTGTAGACCCTCCTCGCTACCGGGGACCGCCGCCGGCGGTCCCCGGTAGCCTGCGTTTCCGGCGAACGTGACACGGCGGAAGGGGAGCGGCATGGCAGTCGAGGCCCGTGCGGTGGTGGCTCGCGCAAAGGGGGCGCCGGTCTCGGTGGAGACCATCCTCGTCCCCGACCCCGGGCCCGGCGAGGTCATGGTGCGCGTCCAGGCGTGCGGCGTCTGCCACACCGACCTGCACTACCGGGAGGGCGCCATCACCGACGACTTCCCGTTCCTGCTCGGCCACGAGGCGGCGGGGACGGTGGAGGCGGTCGGCGAAGGCGCCGGCGAGCTGGCGCCGGGTGACTACGTCGTGCTGGCGTGGCGGGCGCCGTGCGGGCGGTGCCGCTCGTGCCGCCGGGGACGCCCCTGGTACTGCTTCGACAGCGCCAACGCCGTCCAGCCCATGACGCTCGCCGACGGGACCCCCCTCACCGCCGCCCTGGGCATCGGCGCCTTCGCCGAGCACACGCTCGTGGCCGCCGGCCAAGCCGTGCCCGTCGATCCTGCGGCTCGTCCGGAGGCGGCGGGCCTGATCGGTTGCGGGGTGATGGCCGGCTTCGGTGCCGCGGTCAACACCGGCGGGGTGGGCCTGGGCGACTCGGTGGCGGTGATCGGCTGCGGTGGTGTGGGCAACGCCGCGGTGGCCGCCTCCGCCCTGGTGGGCGCCCGCCGGGTCATCGCCGTCGACCTCGACGCCCGCAAGCTCGAGTGGGCCGTCGGCTTCGGGGCGACCCACACCATCAACGCCTCCGAGGTCGACACCGTCGATGCCGTTCGGGAGCTCACCGACGGCTTCGGGGCCGACGTGGTCATCGACGCCGTCGGCCTGCCCTCCACCTACCGCCAGGCGTTCTACGCCCGCGACCTGGCCGGGACCTTGGTGCAGGTCGGCGTCCCCGATCCCACGATGAGCATCGACCTGCCGCTGATCGACCTGTTCGGACGGGGCGGGGCCCTCAAGTCCTCGTGGTACGGCGACTGCCTCCCGTCGCGCGACTTCCCCGTGCTGATCGACCTCTACCTCCAGGGGAAGTTCGACCTCGACGGCTTCGTCAGCGAGACCGTGGCCCTCGACCAGGTCGAGGCCGCGTTCGACAAGATGGCCCGGGGCGACGTCCTCCGCTCGGTCGTCGTGCTGTGACCCCGGGAGGCCGGGACGTGGCGGTGGCGGTGGAGCGGGTGCGCACGTCGGGGACCTTCTCCCT
>JAHWJR010000259.1 GCA_019348335.1 Actinomycetota bacterium | reverse complement strand
GCAGGAAGAAGTAACCGCCGCCGCGGGTGGTCACGAAGCTGGGTAACCCCCGGTGGCGTCGCCGCGCCGGCAGCGCGGGCTCGGTGAAGGTGCCGCCGCTGTCGGGCTGGTCGCCGGTGAGTGGGTCGACCTCGCCGGAGAGGCCGGCGAAGGTGGGGTTGTTCAACCAGGTGTGCTGCACGAACTCGAACTGCCGCTCGATGTCGGCGTTGAGGGCCAGGAAGAACAGCCCTCGCTCCTCGGCCACCTCGAGGTCGGTGGAGCCGTAGGGACGCCCTCGCCGCAGGATGCGGTGCCGGTTGGCCGATCGGCGGCTGATCTCCTCCGCCTTGGCGTCCGCCTTCGACGTCGAGTTGCGGGGGTTGGCCCGGCGGATGTGGGCCCCCAGCGGGCAGCGCAGGCCGTGCTTGTCGTCCTCGTAGCCGAAGTCGTTGGCGCTGGAGAACGCCTCGACAGGCTGGTCCGGCGCCAAGGCGAGAGGCGCCCCGTTGGGCCAGCGCCCCACCATCTCGGCGGACAGCCTCTGGTTGCCGTCGACGTAGCGGCGGAAGCCGACCACGTCCTGGGCCAGCTGGCGCACCACCAGGTAGCTGCCGTTGCGGCCGAGATCGCGCCGACGGGCGTCCCCCGGGACCGGAGGCAGGATCGAGGAGGAGCGGTCGGCACCGACGGTTGGGCTCTCCGCCCGCAACCCCGACTCGTCGGGGTACCCGAGCACGAACTCCCCCGGCTCTACGACCTCCCAGCGGTGCGCCTCCGTGCGAGCCGCTCGCGGCGTGCCCCCCAGTACCGGCTGCGACACGCCGTCGGTGAAACCGAAGTGCTCGAGGCTGTAGGGCAGCAACAGGCTGTCGATGGTGGCGGTCACCGCCACCCCGCAGCCGTCGAGCGCGGAGGCGTCGAGGAGCTCGCCGGCGGTGGCGGCGTAGGAGGCGAGCAGCACGTCGGGCTCCGCTCCCGGAGCGCCCCAGCACCAGCGCTGCGGGGCGCTGGCCCCACGGTCACCCAAGAGGCGCGAGCGGTACTCGGTCACCATCCCCTGGCGCAGTGCCCACGGGAACGACCCCAGGGTGTCGGGCGGGAGACCAAGGCGCGCCAACCCGGCGAACGAGACGGCAACGTTGCGGGCGCTCGGCGGCCGGGACGTCTCGGCGGTGGCGACGTCGTCGGCCAAGCTGCCCAGCCAGCCCCGGCCGGCGCCAGGGTCGTCGATGCGCAGGATGAGGTACCGAGCCCACGGCAGCTTCGGATAGGCACCGAGGACCAGGCCCTGGATGTCGTGGAGCTCGAGCGCCATGGAACCTCCTACAGCCGTAGCAACCACTGCTGGAGCTCGTGGTCGTCGAGGTCGGCGAACAGGTCGCGGCGCAGGTCGCTGTTGGACCGGACGTTGGCGAGCGACTGCCCGGGATAGGCGCTGTAATGCACCGTCGTCGGCGTCTGACTCCGCCGCGCCATGCGCTTGAAGGGCAGGCCGTGGCGGGCGCCTCCCGATCCCAGTCCCAGCCAGCGACAGGCGGGAAAGTCGACGGCGTTGCTCCACACGGCGCTGAGCCCGCTCGCTGCCTTCTCGATGAAGTCGTCGAGGTAGCTCTCCCAGCTGCCGTCGTAGTTGCTCACGAACAGCAGGCGGCGCCCGCCGTCGATCAACGACCAGTGGGCGAAGTGGATGCTGGGGATGCCGCCGAGCTCGCCCTTGGTGTACTTCACCCGGGCGGCGACGTTGATGACGAACAACACGGTCCGCAACAGGGTCACGCGCCCGACGCTGGGCTTGACGTCGGTGAGGCTGGCCAGGTGGTTCTGCACCGCCCCGACCCGGTCCTCGCACGCCTCGATGGCGGTGAGGGCCGTGGGATCGACGGCGCAGTCGTCGGGAGGATCGCGGCCTTCCAACCACCACAGCCACGCGAGACCGGACGCCATCGCGCCGAGCGCGACCGCCGGGCGGCGGCGGGCGACCACGGCCAGCAGGGCCAGCGCCGCACCGGCGGGCACGACCACGGTGGTGTCGGCCGAGCCGGCGACGTGGCGGAGGTGGCGCAGCTGGTCGAGCACGGTCGCCGACGGCGGGGGATCGACCGCCCATGCCAGCGCCGGGTCGTACAGCACGCGGTCCTGCAGGCCGGAGCGGATGGCGACGGGGTCGGCCGGGAGCCGACCGGCGTCCTGGCGCTCGTCGAGCTCGGTCTCGAGCACCTCACGGAGGTCGGCCTCGGCGGCGATCTGGCCCCGGCTGCGCCCGGTGGCCCCCACGTGGTAGGCGCCGGGGAGCACCACGTGGTCCCGGAGCCACCGCTCCGCCCGGCCGGGGTCATCGGAGGCGCTCGGGTACCCGGGGCACCCACCCCAGATGGCGTCGGCGCCGGCGCCGGCAACCGCCACCACCTCGGCGAGATAGTCGGGGATCGTGCCGTCGACGTTGCTCTCGAACACCAGCGTCGCGGGGAACCGCCCGTGCGCCGGGAACAGCGCCAGGCTGGCGAAGTGGAGTGCGGGCAGCTGACCGAAGGGAAGATGCGGGTTCCCGGCAACGTCGGTCGCCATATCCGAGAGCACGTCACCGAGACGGCTCACCGCATCGGCTCTCACCGGCGCCACGACGGTGAAGACGCTGTGACTCGACAGCCCATCCCTCGGCCGCACCACCACGAACGCTACACCGCACCTCGCCGGCGTCGAGGGGTCATTCGGCGTCATGCGGTCACGCGCG
>JAHWJR010000068.1 GCA_019348335.1 Actinomycetota bacterium | reverse complement strand
TGCCGGATCTCCAGCGGCCGCCGCCAAGGCCTTACTCCCCGCGGCAACTGCCAGATTTGGGATTACGGAGCGCCTCTGGCGTCGGAGCACTCCGTTCCCCTGCCGATCAGCGGGATCAGTCGGGCATCGCCGCGGGTGGGCCGGCGCAAGGAAAGCAGCGACGACGTACGTGGCGGTGGCGGCCGTGGGACTGGCGAGCCCGCTAATGGCGCATCGTCGTGCGTGGATGTGGCTGTCACGCCGCTTGCTGCACCTCTGGCAGCGGAAGACCGTCCAACGGTCGCCCAGAGCACGCCGGTACGGTCGCTTGGCGCCACTCGCTCCCCTGGGCTATCGCCCACCGGGGCAGCCGCTGAGATTGGCTAGGAACATTCCCGCAGGCCCGCCGTGCGTGGCCTCATCTCGCCGTGAACAACATCGCTCGCCGGCGACGTCCTTGCCGGTTCGAGGCGCCGCCAGGCGCTTCATCGGGATGCGCCGGGCGCTGTCCAAGGACGGTCGCTCCGCGGGGAAGCGTGACGCTACGACAGCACCTCGAGTTCCGGCTGGGTTTGGCGGGTCAGGTTCTTCAGTACCGCGGACTCCTGAGATGTGACGTTGTGAAGCTCGGAGTTGTTGCCCTCGAACAGGCCGCTTGCCTTGAAGCGCTCCATGGATTCCTTGTCGCGCCAGAAGTAGACGGTGCCGTACGTTCCATCTTGCCGACGCTCGAGCCACAGCTTGGCCAGGAGACCGCCCTGCGCTGAGAAGTCGGCGACGACGTCGTGAGCGGAGTCGATGTAGTCGTCCTCGCTCAGGTTGCCGAGCGTGAAGCTCACGATCTGGACGTGCATGGCATACCTCCGGAAGTAGTGTTCGCCTCTGTCGGCTCCTACCCCCGTGCCTGCCGACGAACCGGGCACTCCGCTCCCCTCTAGGGCCTGTCGGTCAATGAGCGCGCCCGCCAGCGTGGTCAGCGCCGGCCAGTCCAGATGAGCTAGGAACATCCCGCACGCCCGCCGTGCAACCGCACTGCGCAGGGCGAGCCGCGCGCCGGCTCCTCAGGCGGAGGCGGCGCCGTTCGACTGGCCGGTGGCGCCGTGGGCGCGGGCCCGGCGCACCCGCCGGCGCTCGCGCTCGCTCATGCCTCCCCAGATGCCGAACTTCTCGCCGTGGGCCAGGGCGTACTCGAGGCAGTCCTGGCGGACGACGCAGCCCCGGCACACCTCCTTGGCCTCGCGCGTGGACGCCCCACGCTCAGGAAAGAACAGATCGGGGTCGACCCCCAGGCAGTTGGCCAAGTGCTGCCAGCTCTTCTCGTCGGGCCCGTCGTCCCCTCGTCGGCTCTGCACGGCGGCTCCCCTCTCGGTACCGTCCGGGGCATACCCCGATCGCAGTGATGTAATTACAACACTGTCATCATCCCCCGTGAACCACTGATGCGCAAGGGGGACCTCCGGAGCGCGGCGCCGACAGACCGGCGGGAGCGGTGCCGGCAGACGTCAGGCCGTACGCCGGCGGCCGGTGCGCCGGGACGAGCGGCGGGAGTCCATGAAGTCGACTAGGACGTAGTCGCCCAGCGTCGCCGGAGTGGTGAAGAACGCCCGGCCCCGGTTGAGGCGGGTGAGCTGCTCGACGAAGTGCCGCAGCTCGGGCGTGGCGTCGAGCACGAAGGTGTTGATGCGGATGCCGGCACGGGTGCAGCGGTTGACCTCGGCCAGCGTGGCGTCGACGGTGGCCGACGTGGGCGGGTAGTTGAAGAACGGCCGGTCCATGCCGGCCTCGAGGTGGGCCGTGGGCTCACCGTCGGTGATCATGAGCACCTGGCGGGTGCCCGACTGGCGGGCCAGGGTCCGGCGGGCGAGCAACAAGCCGTGCTGGATGTTGGTGCCGTAGTCGAAGTCCCACGACAGCTCGGGCAGGCGCTCGGGGCGAAGCTCTCGTGCCAACTTCCCGAAGCTGACCATCCCCACGAAGTCCTTGGGGAAGGCCCCGGTGATGAGCGAGTACAGCGCCATGGCCACCTTCTTGGCGGCCAGGAAGTTGTCCCGCATGGCCATCGACAGGGACACGTCGAGCATGATGACGGTGGCCGCCCGCGTCGACAGCTCGGTCTCCTCCACCTCGAAGTCGTCCGGGTCGAGCCGCACCGGCGTGCCCGGACCGCCCCGCCTGAGGGCGTTGCGCACCGTGCGGTGGATGTCGAGGTTGAACGGGTCTCCGAACTCGTAGGGCTTGGACTGGTACGCCCGCTCGTGACCCACACCGAGCCGTTCGACGTGGTGGCGCCCCAGGGCGTCGCGGCTCAGGCGCCGGAAGAGCTCGGACAGGGCCTGTTCGCCGATGCGCCGGATGGCCCGCGGCGTCAGCTCGTAGCGACCCTCCCGCTGCTCGACGAAGCCGGCGTCGGCCAACATCCGCGCCACCTCGGCGAGCTGCTCGAGGCTCCCGGCGGCGTCGTCGCCGAGGAGCTGGCGGGCCCGCTCGAGGTCGACCTCGGCCAGGGCACCGGGGCTGGCCGCCGAGCGCAGCAGCTGCTCGAGCTGGTCGAGGTCGCCGAGCTCCTCCAGGACCTCCCCCGCTTCGCCCCAGCCCAGCGGGTCGGTCCCCTCGAAGTCGTAGCTGCGCTGCCAGCCGGCCTCCGGGAACGCCTGGCGCAGGTTGGCGCCCAGCTGCTCGACCTGCCAACGCAGGTCCATGTCGGAGAGCAGCTGGTCGGAGAGGCGCTGGAGCTGGTCCCGCTGCTCGGGCGTCATGGAGTTGAGCAACGCCTGCATGGCCGCCATGCGCTGCGCCATGGCCTCGAGCAGCTCGTCGAGGGTGGTGGGCCCCTCGGGGAAGAAGTCGCCGTAGCGGGACATGAAGCCCTCGAAGTCGGGCTCCTCCCCCGCCGCCCGCTGCTCGAGCATGCGGTTGAGCTCGGCCAGCATGTCCTTGGTGCGGGCCAGGTCGCCGGGTGAGGTCCCGCCGGCGGCCATCCGGTCGAGCCACGACTGTGCCAGCTCCTGGCGCAGCTCACCCACCAGCTGCTCGAACGCCTCCCGGGCCTCCGGCGACACGAAGTCGTAGCCGGAAAGCGCCTGGACCTGGCCCGCCAGGTCGGGGGGCAACAGGTCGAGCTGCAGTCGCCGCTCGCCCGCCGCTTCCCCCGTCAGCTCCGCTCGGCGAAGGTCGCCCGACTCCCTGGCGGCACGCTCGAGATCGTCGATGGCCGACCGCTCGGTGTCGACCACGTCTCGGAGGCGCTCAGCCACCTCGGCGTAGGCCCCACCCAGGTCATGTTGCTCGAGGCGCTCGCGCCGGCGCCGGCGCAGCTGGTCGAGCAGCGACCGCACCCCCTCGACCTCCCGGCCCCCACGGTCGCGGAACCCCGACTGGAGCAGGCGCCGCAGGGCGGCGTTGGGGTCACCGTGATGGACGAGGTCGTCGCCGAGCTCGGCCATCACCGCGTCGGCGTCGAAGTCGAAGCCGTGCTGCGTGCCGTCCCACCGGGAGTACCGCGCGCCCCGCGCCACGGGCCGAGGCTACCGACGGGAGCGGTAGACGGCCCGGCCGTCGCCGGCGGCGTCCTTGTTGAGCCGCTTCGCCAGGTGCAGCCCCTCGAGCAGGAACTCCACGGCGGAGGCCACCGCTCCCGGGCTGCCGTCGCCGCCGGCGAGGGTGGCGACCGGTTGGCGCAGGGCGGGCACGCCGGCGACCAGGTCGACGTAGGCGGAGGAGGGAAGATCGTCGCCGACGTGGACCACCCGCCCGTCCTCGAAGGCGGCGACCAGCTCCCGCAGGGTCTCCGTGCCCACCCGCTGGCGGAACACGGTCAGCACCGCGGCGGAGAACAGGGCGCCGACCACGGCCTCGTCCCGGCCCTCGTCGAGGGTCTCGATCTCCACCTTGCCGGCGGTCGACGAGAGCAGGGCGTCGAGGTCGCACACGCGGGGGACGACCTCGGGCTCGCCCAGGCGCAGGGCCCGCCGGGCGGCGTTGGCCAGAAGGGTCTCCCGGTTGGCCACGGTGAGGCGCACCGACACGCCCGAGCGCTGGTTCACGTGCGGGCTCGAACGGGCCAGCTGCGACACGGTGGCGATCACCTCGTCGAGCACCTCGGGCACCGCCACCGTCCGGCCCTCGAGGCCGAGGGGCCGGGCCTCCTGCTCGGCGATGGCGATCTCGGTGGCCACCTCGGTGGGGTAATGGGTGCGGATCTGGGCGCCGAAGCGATCCTTGAGCGGGGTGATGATGCGTCCGCGGTTGGTGTAGTCCTCGGGATTGGCCGAAGCCACCAGCACCAGGTCGAGGGGCAGGCGGATCTTGTAGCCCCGCACCTGCACGTCCCGCTCCTCGAGCACGTTGAGCAGGCCCACCTGGATGCGCTCGGCCAGGTCGGGGAGCTCGTTGATGGCGAAGACGCCCCGGTTGGTGCGGGGCACCAGCCCGTAGTGGAGGGTCGACTCGTCGGCCAGGTACCGGCCCTCGGCCACCTTGATGGGGTCGACCTCACCGATGAGGTCGGCGATGGACGTGTCCGGCGTGGCCAGCTTCTCGCCGAAGCGGGAGTCGCGATGGACCCATTCCACCGGGGTGTCGTCTCCCTTGTCGGCCACCAGGTCCCTGGCGTACTTGGACACGGGGGCGTAGGGGTCGTCGTTGATCTCCGAGCCGGCCACCACCGGGAGCCACTCGTCGAGCAGACCGACGAGGCTGCGGATCATGCGGGTCTTCCCCTGGCCCCGCTCGCCCAGGAAGATCACGTCGTGGCCGGCCAGGAGGGCGTTCTCGAGCTGGGGGAGCACGGTGTCGCCGTAACCCAGCAGGCCGTCGAGGACCTCCCGACCGGACTCGATGCGAGCGGCGGCGTTGCGGCGGATCTCCTCCTTCACCGGCACGCTGCGCCAGCCCGACCGGCGGAGCTGGCCCAGGGTGGCCGGGCTGGGGCCGATGGGCGCCTCCTGCTGCACCCGGACACGCTACCGGCGGGCTTTCCCTGCGCCGCCGCGCCCGGAGAGCCGCCGCTGCCGCAGCGGTGACCGAACGCTTCCCGGCAGCGGGACGACCCGATAGCGTCCGCCCATGGAGCCGTCCCCCGCTATCGAGCTCGCCGGCACCTGGCGGGCGGCGCCGGCCGACGCCGACCTGCGCCGCGACTTCCCTTCTCCCGACCTCGACGACGACGGCTGGGAGCCCCTCGAGGTGCCAGGACACTGGCGCTCCACCCCGGCGTTCGCCGAGAGCGACGGCCCACTGCTGTACCGCAGGCGACTCGAGGCGGCGCCCACCGGTCCCGGCGTGCGGTCGTGGCTGGTCTTCGAGGGGCTCTTCTACCAGGGCCACGTGTGGTTCGACGGCTGCTACCTGGGCGACACCGAGGGCTACTTCGTGCGCCACACCTTCGAGATCACCGAGATGGCACGGGACCGGCGGGAGCACGTGCTGGCCGTCGACCTCACCTGCTCGCCGGAGACCGACCTCACCGCCAAGCACAACCTCACCGGCGTGTTCCAGCACTGGGACTGCCTCGACCCCGACTGGAACCCCGGTGGCATCTGGCGGCCCGTGCGCCTCGAGCACACCGGCCCGGTGCGGGTGCGCCGGCTCCGGGTGCGCTGCACCAGCGCCGACGCCGACCGCGCCGTGGTCGCCTTCCGGGCGGAGATCAACAGCGACGTCGCCCGCACCGTCCGGCTGCGCACCACCATCGGCGAGGCCGTCGACGTGCGTGACCTGCCCGTGGCCTACGGCCCCAACGTGGTGGAGTGGAGCGTCGTCGTCGAGTCCCCTCGCCTGTGGTGGCCGCACGCCCTCGGGGACCAGCCGCTGCAGGACGTACGGGTGGAGGCCGAGGTCGACGGCGACGTCAGCCACGTCATCGACCGGCGGGTGGGCCTGCGCTCGCTGACGTGGGACGAGTGGGTCCTCTCGGTCAACGGCGAGCGCATGTTCGTCAAGGGCTCCAACCAGGGCCCGACGCGGATGCAGCTGGGTGAGGCCAGCGGCGACGAGCTGCGAAACGACGTCACCCTGGCTCGCCAGGCCGGGCTCGACCTGCTGCGCCTGCACGCCCACATCAGCCGCCCCGAGCTCTACGAGGCCGCCGACGAGCAGGGGCTGCTGCTGTGGCAGGACTTCCCGCTCCAGTGGGGCTACGCCCGCAGCGTGCGCCGGCAGGCGACGGCCCAGGCCCGGGCGGCGGTCGACCTGCTCGCTCATCACCCGTCGATCGCCCTGTGGTGCGCACACAACGAGCCGTTCGCCCTGGACGTGTCCCCCGCCCGGCGCTACGACCGCACTGCCGTGGCCCGCCTGTTCACCCGTTTCGCCACGCTCCAGGCCCTTCCCGGCTGGAACAAGAGCGTGCTCGACCGCTCGGTCAAGCGGGCCCTGACCATGGCCGACGGCACCCGCCGGGTGATCCGCCACTCGGGCGTGCTGCCCCATCCGGGTTCCACGGGGACCGACACCCACCTGTACTTCGGCTGGTACCACGGTGAAGAGCGCGACTTCGCCGGCCTGTGCCGGGCCGTGCCCCGCCTGGCCGGCTTCGTCAGCGAGTTCGGCGCCCAGGCCGTCCCCGACAACGCCGACTTCTGCGAGCCGGAGCGCTGGCCCGACCTCGACTGGGAGCGCCTGGCCCGAACCCACGGCCTGCAGAAGGGCCGGTTCGACCGCTACGTGCCGCCGGCCGCCTTCGCCACCTTCGCCGAGTGGCAGGACGCCACCCAGCGCTACCAGGCCGAGCTCATCAAGCACCACGTGGAGACGCTGCGCCGGCTCAAGTACCGGCCCACCGGCGGCTTCTGCCACTTCGCCTTCGGCGACGGCCACCCGGCGGTGAGCTGGTCGGTCCTCGACCACCACCGGGCCCCCAAGGCCGGCTACGAGGCGCTGTCGCAGGCGTGCCGCCCGGTGATCGTGGTGGCGGACCGGACGGCGGACGAGGTGACACCCGGGGATGCGCTCGAGCTGGCCGTCCACGTGGTCAACGACCTGCGGGAGGCCCTCCCTCAGGCCCGGGTCGACGCCAAGCTCTCCTGGGCCGGCGGCGACCGGGAATGGCACTGGCAGGGTGACGTGGCCGCCGACTGCTGCGAGCGGGTGGGCACGGTGCGGTGCCAGGCGCCCGAGGTCGCCGGGCCCCTGGTGCTCGAGCTGCGCCTGACCGCCGGCGACGTCGAGGCCTCGAACCGCTACGAGTCGACGGTGGTGGGCCGCCCGTCCTGACCCCCCGTGGGAGACTGCGCCGGTGAAGGTCCATCACCACCGCTACGACGCGGTGATCGTCGGTGGTGGCGGCGCCGGCCTGCGGGCGGCCATCGAGGTGGCCGGCGCCTGCCGGACCGCGGTGCTGTCCAAGCTGCACCCCACCCGCTCGCACACCGGCGCCGCCCAGGGGGGCATGTGCGCGGCGCTGGCCAACGTGGAGGAGGACTCCTGGGAGTGGCACACCTTCGACACGGTGAAGGGCGGCGACTACCTGGTCGACCAGTCCGCCGCCCAGGTGATGTGCCGGGAGGCGGTCGACGCCGTCATCGAGCTCGAGCACTACGGGCTGCCGTTCAACCGCACCCCTGAGGGCCGGATCGACCAGCGACGCTTCGGCGGCCACACCCGCAACCACGGCGAGGCGCCGGTCCGGCGGGCGTGCTACTCGGCCGACCGCACCGGCCACATGATCCTCCAGACCCTCTACCAGCAGTGCATGAAGCGGGGCGTGACCTTCTTCGACGAGCTGATGGTGCTCGACCTGGCGCTCGTCGAGGGGCGGGTGGCGGCGGTGATCGCCTACGAGCTGGCCACGGGCGACCTCCACGTCTTCGCCACCAAGGCGGCGCTGTTCGCCACCGGGGGCTTCGGCAAGATGTTCAAGGTCACCTCCAACGCCCACGCCCTCACCGGCGACGGCCCGGGGCTGCTGTTCCGGCGGGGCATCCCGCTGCAGGACATGGAGTTCTTCCAGTTCCACCCCACCGGCATCTACAAGCTCGGCATCCTGCTGTCGGAGGCGGCACGGGGCGAGGGTGGCCTGCTGCGCAACGCCGAGGGTGAGCGGTTCATGGAGCGCTACGCCGCCACGGTCAAGGACCTGGCGCCACGGGACATGGTGTCGCGGGCCATGCTCACCGAGATCCGCGAGGGTCGGGGCATGGGGCCGGACTCCGACTACCTGCACCTCGACCTCACCCACCTGCCGCCCGAGCAGATCGACGCCAAGCTGCCCGACATCGCCGACTTCGTCCGCACCTACCAGGGCCTCGAGCCCAAGCACGACCTCATCCCCGTCCAGCCCACCGCCCACTACGCCATGGGCGGCATCCCCACCAACGTCGACGCCGAGGTGGTGGTCGACGCCGCCGGGACCGTGGTGCCGGGGCTGTACGCCGCCGGCGAGTGCGCCTGCGTCTCGGTGCACGGCGCCAACCGGCTGGGCACCAACTCGCTGCTCGACATCGTGGTGTTCGGCCGGCGGGGTGGCCGGGCCATGGCGGCGTTCGTGCAGGAGGCCGACGCTCCCGAGGCGCCGGCGGAGGCCGAGGGCGAGGTGCGCAGCCGCATCGAGGCGCTCAAGGGCGGCAAGGGCGGCGAGCGGGTGGCCCAGGTCCGCCAGGAGCTCCAGACGGGCATGACCGAGCTGGCCTCGGTGTTCCGCACCGACGACGGCCTGGCCCGCATGACCGAGGCCCTCGGCGACCTGCGCCGGCGCAACGAGCAGGCCTCCATCGACGACAAGGGGTCGGTGTTCAACTACGACCTCACCGAGGCCCTGGAGCTGGGCTACCTGATCGACCTGGCCGAGGCCCTGGTGGTCTCGGCCCGGGCCCGCACCGAGAGCCGGGGGGCCCACTTCCGCGACGACCACCCCACACGGGACGACGCCAACTGGATGCGCCACACCCTCGCTCACCGCCAGCCCGACGGTCGCATCCGCCTCGACCACAAGCCGGTCGACGGGGGCCTCTACGCCCCCATGGAGCGCAAGTACTGAC
>JAHWJR010000067.1 GCA_019348335.1 Actinomycetota bacterium | reverse complement strand
GTCATGCGGGCCATGGGGGTCCGCGAGCTCGCCGGCGCGCCGGGGATCCTCGACCGGCCCCGGCCCGCCGGCTTCCTGTTCGCACGGGTGGCGGGGGACGCCCTGGACCTGGCCGTGCTCGGGGTCGCCCTCCGGGCGAGAGGAAACGTTCGCGCCCGGGTTGCAGCGGCGATGGCGGCCGTCGCCGGCGTCACGGTGCTCGATGTGATCGCCAGCGCCAAGACCAGCAGATCCGCCGATCCGACGACGGGCGGCGGGGCGGTGCGGGCTCAGAGCGCCATCACCGTGAACCGCCCTCCCGACGAGGTGTACCGCTTCTGGCGGGACGTCGAGAACCTGCCCCGGTTCATGGCGCACCTGGAGTCCGTCCACGGCCAGGGCGACGTCCGCTCCCACTGGGTCGCCCGGGCTCCGGCGGGCGCCACGGTGGAATGGGACGCCGAGGTGGTGGAGGACGTGCCGGGCAGCCTCGTTGCCTGGCGGTCGCTCGACGGCGCCGAGGTGCCCAACTCGGGCACGGTGCGCCTGGCGCCGGCTCCGGGGGGAGGGGCGACGGAGGTCCGGGTGGACCTGGAGTACCAGGCGCCGCTGGGGGCGGCGGGCGCCGCCGCCGCCCGCCTCTTCGGAGAGGACCCCATCCAGCAGATCAAGGACGACCTCCGGCGGTTCAAGCAGGTGGTCGAGACAGGAGACGTCGTCCGCTCCGACGGCTCGCCCGACGGGACGCGCACACAGCGCCAGCTCCACCAGCGCGAGGCCCAACCGCTTGCCTGACCGCCACCAACGAGGCCATCACGACCGGGTTCGACGAGAGAGACGAGGGACATGAAGGCGAATTGCTGGATGGGTGTCCACCGGGTGGAGGTGCGCGACGTGCCCGACCCCAAGATCCTCAACGACGGTGATGCGATCGTGCGCGTCACGTCCACCGCCATCTGCGGATCCGACCTCCATCTGTTCGACGGCTACATCCCGACGATGGAGAAGGGTGACGTCCTCGGCCACGAGTTCATGGGCGAGGTGGTGGAGGTCGGCAGAGGCGTCACCAAGCTCGAGGTCGGTGACCGGGTGGTGGTCCCGTTCCCCATCGCCTGCGGGAGCTGTCTCGCCTGTGATCGCCAGCTGTACTCGCTGTGCGAGAACTCCAACCCCAACGCCGGCATGGCCGAGAAGGCCTGGGGCTCGTCGGCGGCGGGGATCTTCGGCTACAGCCACATGGCGGGAGGCTATGCCGGCGGCCAGGCCGAGTACGTCCGCGTCCCCTTCGCCGACGTCGGACCGATCGTCATCGAGGACGACTCCCTGTCCGATGACCAGGTGCTGTTCCTCAGCGACATCTTCCCCACCGGCTACATGGGCGCCGAGCTGTGCGACATCCAACCCGGCGACACCGTGGCCGTCTGGGGCGCCGGCCCCGTCGGCCAGTTCGCTGCGGCCAGCGCCGCGCTGCTCGGCGCCGGCCGGGTCGTGGTCATCGACCGGTTCCCGTACCGACTGCGAATGGCGGCCGAGCACGCCGGCGCCGAGACGCTGAACTACGAGGAGGTCGACGTCCGCGAGGCGCTTCGAGACCTCACCGCCGGGCGCGGCCCCGACGCCTGCATCGACGCCGTGGGGATGGAAGCTCACCATGGGTCCGGGCCGATCCACGCCTATGACAAGGTCAAGCAGGGCCTGCGCATGGAGACGGAGCGGGCCCACGCCCTACGCCAGGCCATCACCAGCTGCCGCAACGGAGGCACTGTGTCGATCATGGGCGTGTACGGGGGCATGGTCGACAAGTTCCCTCTCGGTTCCCTGATGAACCGGTCGCTCACCGTCAAGACCGGGCAGTGCCACGTGCAGCGGTACATGCGCCCGCTGCTCGAGCGGGTCCAGAACGGGGAGATCGACCCGACCTTCGTCATCACCCACCGCATGTCGCTGTCGGAGGCTCCACACGGCTACGACATCTTCAAGCGCAAGCAGGACGACTGCATGAAGGTTGTGCTCACAACCTGACGCACCGTCTGGCGATACGCTCCCCGGGGCGCTAACTGAGAAGAACACCATCGGGCCCGTCGCATGTCGACCGAGACCGTCTCTGCGACCAACGCGGCGAGGAGCGAAGGAGCGATCGATGCAGGACCATGCCCGGACCGATCGCCTCATCCGCTACGTCGATCCGGTCGAGGGGTTCCACGGCTTCCTCGCCATCGCCGGACACGGCCACCGGCTGGCAGCGGGCGGCTGCCGGGTGGTCCCCGGACTGAACGAGGGCACCATCGTCGCCCTTGCCGAGGCGATGGCGCTCAAGCAGCGCCTGCTCGGCCTGGCCGTGGACGGCGCCAAGGCGGGCATCGACTACGACCCGCACGCGCCGGGGAAGCGCGAGGCGCTCCGTCGGTTCCTGCGCTTCTTGCGTCCCCACCTGCTGGAGCGGTACTCGGCAGGGCCCGACCGGGGGACGACGTGGGAGGAGCTCGAGGGGCTCGCCCGGGAGGAGGGCATGGTCTCGGTCAAGGGCGCCGTGGCGCGGGCCCAGGAGCTGGACGAGCCCGAGTTCCGCCGGCGGCTGGCGGTGCTCGACGTCGACGTCAACGGGCTCACCGTCGGGCAGCGGCGGGCCGGGCACGCCCTCGCCCATGCCGCCATCGCCGCCTGCCGGCAGCAGTCGGCGAATCGGCCTCTGGTGGCGGCCATCCAGGGCTTCGGGAACCTCGGCAGGGGGGCGGCGCTGGCCCTGGCCGAAGCGGGAGTCACGATCGCCGCCGTCTCCGACGAGCACGCGTCGGTGACGTCCGACGACGGGATCGACGTGCGCGCCCTGCTCGGCTCGCCACCAGGTGCGGCCCTCGCCGAAGCGGCTGCAGGGAGAGCCAGGACCGAGGCCCGCGAGGCGGTGCTGCAAGCACCGGTCGACGTGCTGGTGCTGGCTGCGGTCAGGGACGCGGTCACCCTCACCCAGGCCCGGGCACTGCCGGCCACGGCGGTCGCCGTGGGTGCGAACCTGGGGCTGAGGCCGTCGGTCGAGGAGCTGTTGTACCGGCGCGGCGTCGAGGTCGTCCCCGACTTCGTCGCCGGGTCCGGCGGGTCGGCGTCGATGGATGCGTTGTTCGGGCCGCCGCTGTGCCCCGACGCCGGCCAGGTGCTGTCCGCCACCGCCGCCGTCCTGGGCGAGCTCGTCCACGAGGTCATGGGGCGCGCTCGGGCAGGCGACATCAGACCGCGGGAGGCGGCCATGGCGATGTCCCGGTCCAGGGTCCCGCCGGGAAAGCCGTACGGGCGGGCTCGCCGGGTGGCTGCCGCCGGCGCAACTGCGGGAGGCGCGCGGGGATGACCGTCCTGGCGGACATCAGGGAGGTCGCCTTCCCCAAGCATCTCTACGACGAGCTGGTGGGTCATGCCCGTCGCAAGCTCGCCGGCGCCTACCGGCCCGACGAGGAGCATGCGCCCAAGGCCTACGGGCTCGTGGGCGGAAGGCTGACGGACGACCTCGCCGAGATCACCCATGTGGTGCCGCTGCTTCGGAACCAGCGCGACCAGCCGCACCTCAAGCCAGTCGTCGACCGGGTGATGGACCAGTTGGCGGTCCCGTCCGAGACGCCGCTCGACCGGCGCGGATGGGTGAGCGATCCGCGGGAGGTCCTCGCTGCCGAGGAGCTGTTCGACCGGGCCGGCGCCAGGCTCCTGGGCGGCTACCACATGCACCGGGTGGCGTGGGACCACGACCCGCGGCGTGACGGTTGCACGGAGGTGGACACCGAGCTGGCGAGCGGTTCGGGTCTGTGGATGTTCATCCTCTCGATGGTGGACCCCCAGGAGCCGATCCTGCGTGCCTACTTCGAGGGAGACAACGCCAGGGAGGCGCCCGTCCGCCTCACCCGAGCGCCAGGCCCGACGCCGCCGTGGTGAGGCGGCGGTCGGTCAGCGCCTACGGCACCAGAACACGCTGGTGCGGTAGGGCAGCGCGAAGGTCGGCCGGCCGGCCAGCTCCGGGTGCGTGGTGATGATGGTGCGGACCCGCTCCAGTACGTCGGCGCGTTCGGTGCCCGGCAGGGCGGCGATGAAGCTGACGGAGGCCACCCGAGCCACGAGGTCGTCTGGCGCCATCTCCACCTCGTGGGCGAAGGCCTGCTCCTGGAGAGCTTGGAAGGGACCGTCTTCCCGGAACGACGTGCGCCAGGTCTGGTCGAGGTTTCCCGGAGTGTCGCCCCGATGCTCGTCCACCACGCTCCAGATGTCGGCGACCCACGAGGTGGACCGAGCGGGGTTGTTCCAGAGCAACCCGAGCCCACCTCGGGGCCGGAGCACCCTGGCGATCTCCTCCACGGCCTCCTCCCCCCGGAACCAATGGAACGCCGTGGCCACGACCACCCCGTCGACGGAGTCATCGGCGAGCGGGATGGCCTCGGCCACGGCACCGACCACCGGCACGGAGGGGACGGCGCCGGCCAGGCGCCGGCGCATCGCCGGCACTGGCTCCACGGCGATCACCCCTGTCACCCGGCGGACGAGCATCCGGGTGAGCTTCCCGGTGCCGGCCGCCAGCTCGAGGACCCGGCTTTCGCGTGGCAACGCCAACTCCTGCACCACCAGATCGACCGCTGCGTCCGGGTAGCCCGGTCTGGACCGCTCGTAATCGTCACCGCCCGCCTCGTAGCCCCGGGCGGCGACGTCGTCGACCGCCGCACCGGGGCGGTCTCCACGCCCGGTGTCGGTCACGGGGTGCCGGCCCCGCCGCCGGGCGGGTAGCGGGTGCGGGCGACGGCGGCGACCACCGTCACCGGAACGGTCAGCGCCGCCGCCACGAGGAACAGCTGCTGGTAGTGACCGGCATCCGCCAGGCCTCTCACCGCGGCGGTGCCCAGGGCCGCCCCGGTGAACACGGCGGTGACGAAAAAGGAGATGGCGGTGCCGCGAGCCTCGGGCGCCACGTCGGTGGCCCACGTCTGCAGCGTCGAGTGGAGCAGGGCGTAGCCCACCCCGATGAGCACGCTGGCGAGCAGGACGTTGGCCACCTGCTGGTTGGCGGCGGCGACGAGGTAGGCCACGACGAGCAGTGTCCCCCCGCCGGCGATGAGCGCGGACGGCGGTAGCGACGCTTGCCGCACGAGTCTCTTGACGCCCTGCAAGCCGGCGAACACCGCCACCCCGTAGGTGGCGGTGACCGCGCCGGCGACGGCCGCACTGTGCCCCCTGGCCTCGAGGGCGGGCGCCAGGAAGGTGAGGAAGCCGAGCATGAACGCTCCCTCGGCCAGCGCCAGCACCACGAGGAACACCGCCCAGGGATGGGAGAACACCTGCCGCACCGGCGTGAGAGCACCGGTTCCGGCCGTCCTCGAGAGCGATTCCGGTAGGCGGCCCAGGGCCACGGCGAGCAACAAGGAGATGACCGCCGGCACCAGGAACACCAGTCGCCAGGTCGCGTACCGGGCGGCCATCCCGGCCCCCACGGTGGCGAGCACGGTCCCGACGGAGCCGGCGGCGAGCACGTTGGCGATCACGTGCTGCCGGTGCTGCAAAGGCACCATGTCACCGACGTACACCAGCGACGTGGGAAGGACGGCGGCGACGAAGGCAGCCGCAGCTGCCTTGGCCAGGACCAGGGTGGGCAGATTGGGCGCGAACGCGGAGGCCGCACTGGCCAGGAACATGCCGCAGAGGGCGAAGCGCATCACCCGCACCCGGCCCACCCGGTCGGAGACGATCCCGTACACGGGCTGGAGGAGGCCGTACAACAGGAAGTACAGCGTCGCCATCACGGTCACGGCGGCAAGCGACTCCCCGAGGTCGCCGGCCACCGACACCAGGATCGGGGCAATGGCAAAGCGGTCGCCGTACGCGATGAACGCCCCGACATAGAGCAGGCGGAAGTCGAGGCGGGGGCCGGCTGCGGTCGAAGCTGCGGCGGTGCCAGGCTCCACCGGCGCAACCGTTCCGGCTGACCGAACCGATGTCAAGCGCCCGGCACACCTATTGTGGCCGCGAGTCGACCGGGCCCACACTGACGCCTGTGCTCCCTCGCTCAGCCCCACGAGGAGGTTCGCGTGACCAGCACTGCCCCGACGCCGGGCCAGGCCGCATCCGCCGGAACGACGGATGAGTGCCGTCACGAGCGAGGCCACATCACCGACTCCCGCTTCCACGGCGGCCGCTACGCCACGACGGTCAGCCGACGGATCTTCTGTGACGTCTGCCGGGTGCAGCGCTGGCTCGACGTCGAGGCGGCGCTGGCACTGGCGGAGGCCGAGGTCGGGCTCATCCCCGTGAAAGCGGCTGAGGAGATCGCCTCGGCCGCCCGCCTGGAACGTGTCAGCCTCGACGGGTTCCAGGAGGGCATCAAGCGGACCGGCCACTCGCTGGTCGCGCTGTTGCACGAGCTCCAATCCGCCTGCGAGGGCGACGCCGGCGAGTACGTGCACCGGGGGGCCACCACTCAGGACATCCAGGACACCGCCCAGACGCTGGAGATGCGGGACGTGCTCGACGAGGTCGACGCCGCCCTGGTCAGGGTCCTCCGCCGCCTGGTGCCCCTGGCCCGGGCACACCGCGACACGCTCATGGTCGGCCGGACCCACGCCCAGCCGGCGCTGCCGACGACCTTCGGGCTCAAGGTGGCCGGGTGGGTCGACGAGCTGTTGCGTCACGCCGAGCGGCTGGAGGCCATGCGCCCGCGGGTGCTGGTGGCCGAGCTGTTCGGCGGCGTGGGGACGATGGCCGGCTTCGAGGGCCGTGGCCCGGAGCTGCTCCGGTGCTTCGCCGGCCGGCTCGGCCTGCACGCGCCGGACACCGGGTGGCACGTCGCTCGTGACCGGGTGGCGGAGTATCTGGCCACCATGGCCATGATCCCCGCCACCGGGGCACGCATCGCCGACGAGGTGCGCACCCTGGCCCGACCCGAGTTCGGCGAGCTCACCGAGATCTGGGAGCCGGGCTCCATCGGCAGCAGCACCATGCCCCACAAGCGCAACGCCTTGTCCGAGGCGTGCGAGCAGGCGGTGGTGCTGGCCCGGCTGGCCCGGACGCTGGCACCGCTGGGGCTCGAGAGCATGATCGGCGAGCACGAACGCGACTCTCGCGGCCTGCGCCTCGAGTGGGTGGCCGTGGCCGACGTCTCCCACTACACGCTGGCATCCCTGGCTGCGCTCGAGCAGATCCTCGGTGCCTTCACCGTCGACCGTGGGCGCATGGCCGACCACGCCGGCACCGTGGCCGAGGCCATCTGCTCCGAGGCGCTGATGCTGGCGCTGTCCCGGCGGATGGGCAAGCAGACGGCCCACGCCGTGGTCTACGAGGTGAGCCAGCAGGCCCAGCAGGAAGGAGCTTCGCTGCGCGAGCTGCTGGGAGCCCGCCCCGACATCGCCGGGCACCTCGGCCCCGACGAGCTCGACGCCGTGTTCGATCCGGCTCGCCATCTCGGGTGCTCGGCGGCGATGGTCGACGCCGTGGTGGCCAAGGCCGGACGCCGGCTGGGCTCGACCGGCGCCGGCGCCGGCGTGGCCGTGGGTTCCCCGTGACCGCCGGCACCTCCCGCCCGGTCGACGAGCTCCTCACCGCGACCGAGGTGCTCGTGGGTGCCGGCGTGATGTCACCGACCGGGCACATCAACGCCAGCGCCAGGACCGGTGACGACCGCATGCTGCTCACCTCGCTCGGGCTGGTGCAGGAGCTGACGCCCGAGACCTTCGCCACCGTGACCTTCGACGGCGAGGTGGTCGACGGGCAGCTCGACGCCTCCACCGGGGAGATCGTCGGCATGCACGCCGCCGTGTACCGGTCCCGTGCGGCGACCCAGTCGGTGCTGCACACCCACTCGCCCCACCTCACCGCCTTCGCCCTGGCCAACCAGCCGCTGGCCTGCCGCTACGAGGCGCTGCTCCGTCGGGGTCAGCGCTCGGCCGTGCCGGTGGTGCCCTGGGCACCCCGGGGCTCGGCTGCCTTCACCGAGGGGGTCGGGCGAGCGGTGGAGCGCCATGCCGCCAGCTGGGCCGTGCTGCTGGGCAACCACGGCGTGCTCGTCTTCGGGTCGTCGCCCATGGCCGCGGCCAAGTTCCTCGTCACCCTGGAGGAGGCGGCGGCGGCCGAGTTGCGGGCCCTCGCTCTCGGCGGAGCCAGGGACCTGCCTCCGGGGACCCTCGCCGATGGGTGAGGGACGGCCGGTCTGGGAGCAGTGGTCGTTCCTGGTCCCGGCAGGGGAGCTGTGCGACTGGAGGATGGTCCTCACCTACGACGCCGCCGTCGAGGTCGGCCTCCTGGCCGAGCTCCCCGGTGATCCTCCAGGCCTGGCCGAGCGCCTCGGGCTCTCGGAGCACGCCGTACGGGTCGTGCTCGACGCGCTGGTGGTGTGGGACGTGGTCGAGGTGGGCGACGACGGGAGCTACGTCCTCGGAGCCGTGGCACCGGGTCCAGAGGTCGCCGCCGTGCTGCGCCACCACGCCCGGAGCATCCGGAACTGGGGGTCGATCGCCGACCGGCTGCGCGGGTCGCAGCCGGCCGGCCACCGGGGTGACCCCCGTGACGTCGAGATCATGCTCGACGCCCTCGCCGTCAACGGCCGGGAGTCTGCCCCCGCCGCCGTCGACGCCTGCTTCGAGCAGGTGCCCGGTGCTCGCCACGTCCTCGACCTCGGAGGCGGCCACGGGGAGTACGCCCTCGAGTTCGCCCGGCGGGGCCTCCGGGTCACCATGCAGGACCGGCCGGCGGTGATCGAGCTGGCCGAGCGCAAGCCGGCGCTTGCCGAGGCGGGCGTCGAGCTGTTCGCCGGCGACTTCTTCGAGACGCTCCCCGGCACCACCTTCGACCTGGTCTTCTGCGCCGGCGTGGTCTACACGTTCGGGGCCGAGCGCAACGTCGAGCTGTTCCGCCGGGTGAAGGCCCTCTTCGTCCCCGGCGGCAGCCTGGCCGTGCACACCTTCCTGCGCGGCACCGACCCGCTGGCCACGCTCTTCGCCGTCCAGATGCTGGGGGCCACCGGCGGCGACAGCCACGGCGAGGACGATCACCGGCGCTGGCTCACCGAGGCCGGCTACGGCTCCGTCGAGGCGC
>JAHWJR010000258.1 GCA_019348335.1 Actinomycetota bacterium | reverse complement strand
GCCACGTCAAGCATGAGGAGGTGGCCGACACCTACGGGTTCGAGATCCGCCACGGCCAGGCGCGGTTCTGCGACGACGCCACCTTGGACGTCGACGGGGCGTCCCTTCGGGCTCGCGCCTACGTCCTGGCCACCGGCGCCGAGGCTCATCGACCTGAGCTTGCGGGCCTGGAGGAGGTGGAGTACCTGACGTCGACCACGGCGATGGAGCTTGAGCTGCTTCCCGAGTCGTTGATCGTGATCGGTGCCGGGTACGTGGGCTTGGAGCAGGCGCAGCTGTTCGCTCACCTCGGCACCCAGGTGACGCTGGTGGGCCGGCTGGCGCCCCACGCCGAGCCGGAGCTGGCTGCAGTGCTGAGGCAGGTGTTCGACGACGACGGCATCACAGTGATCGAGGAACGGGCGGCGACCGCCGAGTCGACCGCCGACGGCGTGGCTGTCGCCACCACCTCTGGGAGGCGCGTCACCGCCCAGCAGCTGCTGATCGCCACCGGCCGGAGGGCCCGCACAGAGGGCCTCGGCCTCGTCGCGGCCGGGGTCAAGACCGACGAGGTCGGGTTCATCGTCGTCGACGAGCACCAGCGCACGTCGAACCCGCGGGTGTACGCCGCCGGGGACGTCGCCGGGGTGCCCCAGTACGTCTACGTCGCCGCCGCCACCGGCCGTGCGGCGGCCACCAACGCGCTGGCCGACGACGACACCGCCCCGATGAGCGTGGACTACGCGGGGATGCCGGCGGTGGTGTTCACCCGGCCCCAGCTGGCATCCGCTGGGCTCACCGAGGCAGCGGCACTAGCCCGGGGATACGACTGCGAGTGCCGGGTGTTGGAGCTGGCCGACGTGCCCCGGGCATTGGCCAACCGAGACACCCGAGGCGCGGTCAAGCTGGTCGCCGACGCCTCCAGCGGCAAGGTCCTCGGCGTCCACGCCGCCGCTGAAGGGGCCGGTGACGTCATGCTCGCCGCCACCTACGCCATCAAGGCGGGGATGACCGTCGACGACATCGCCGAGACCTGGGCACCCTACCTGACCATGGCCGAGGGCCTGCGCCTGGTCGCCCAGCTGTTCCGCAATGAGCTGCCGACCTCCTGCTGTGCCTGATCGCAGCGCGACCCGCCGGGGCCCGGTGCTCATCGTCCTCGCCGTCGTCGTGTGTTGCGCCGGCCATGCCTTCCTGGTCGCCTTCGGCGCCGCAGGAGCTGCCGCCGCCTTCGCAGCGGTGATCGGCAACTGGCCCGCCGTCGCCGTCGGTGCGCTCGGCGTCGCCCTGGCTGGGACGGCGGTGGTCGTTCAGTTGCGACGACCACCCGCTCGGGCCTCGCAACACCGCACACAGCCTGAGAGGTGCCGGTCATGAAGCTCGCCCGCTTGATCACCGACGGGGCACTGGCAGCGGTGGCCGGCTACGTCGCCACCAAGGTGATGGAGCCGGTGAGCATGAAGCTCTACACGCTCGAGCCGGCGGCCGCTCGCAACAAGGAGGACGCCGTGCGTCCCGGCCCGCCCCCTCGAGTCGCCGCTCAGAAGATCGCTGAGGTTCTCGGCCGGGGCCTGAGCGACGAGCAGCTGGAAAGGGCCAGCCTCGGGCTCCACTACGGCCTGGCGCTGAGCTGGGCGCCGCTGTATCCGCTGCTGCGCCGACGAACCCGCTGGTCTCCGCTGGTGGCGGGGTTGGGCACCGGCGCAGCCATGAGCGTGATCGCCGATGAGCTGATGACTCCCGCGTTCGGGTTCTCTGCGCCCAACCTCGACTACCCGGTCGTCACCCACGCACGCGGGTTCGTCGCCCACCTCGTCTTCGGCCTGGTCGTCGCCGCCACCTTCGAGATCGGGTGGGCCATCGCCCGCCGCCGACCCTGACACCCTACGAACCCCCCGGGAGGAAGCAGTTGAGCGATCACGTCGACGTCATCATCATCGGGATGGGCCCAGGAGGCGAGGTGGCGGCCAGTCGGCTCCTCGCGGGCGGCAAACGAGTAGCGGTCATCGAGCGAGAGCTCATCGGCGGCGAGTGCGCCTACTGGGCCTGCATCCCCTCGAAGTCCGTGCTCCGTCCCCCGGAGGCCGGCAGCGGGGTCGACCGCTCCGCCGGGGTCGGCGGCGCACGCCTCGACTGGGCTGAGGCACGCGACTATCGCGACTACATGGCTCGCCATCTCGACGACGCCGGGCAGATCAGCAGCTACGCCGACCAGGGCGCCCTCGTGGTCAAGGGCGAAGCCCGCATCACCGGCCCCGGGCTCGTCCAGGTCGGCGACCGGGAGCTGCGTGGCGACCACCTCATCGTCGCCACCGGTTCGGTGGCGAACATCCCGCCCATCGACGGCCTCGACCAGATCACCACGTGGACCAATCGGGAGGCCTACACCACCAAGGAGCTTCCCGGGCGGGCGGTGCTGGTCGGTGGCAGCGCCGTTGGCGTGGAGACCGGCCTGTTCCTCGCCCGCTTCGGCGTCGAGGTCACCATCGTGCAACGAAGCGAACGTCTTCTCGACCGTGAAGAGCCTCGCGTCAGCGAGCTCGTCGCGGAGCACCTCATTGAAGCCGGCGTCGAGGTGCGCACCGGCACCAGCCCCCGCAGGGCCCGCCTGGAAGGCCCCGACAGCGTCTTGGACCTCGACGACGGCACGGAGGTCCGAGCCGACGTGGTCATCCTCGCCGCCGGACGCTCACCACGCACCGACGGCCTCGGTCTTCACCATGCCGGCGTGTCCCTCGGCGACCGCGGCGAGATCATCGTCGACGACCAGT
>JAHWJR010000257.1 GCA_019348335.1 Actinomycetota bacterium | reverse complement strand
GTCAGGGCGCCGATGCACACCACGGCGATGAGGGCGACGAGAAGGGCGTACTCGACGAGGGCGGCGCCACGCTCGTCGGTGTTGAGGCGGGCCTGCAGGTAGCTGACCAGGAAGCGGAACTGGGTCTTCATCGGGGTTCTCCTCGGGTTTCCGGCCCCGGCGGGGCTTGTTGTTGCTCAAGTGATCGGTGTCCGCAGCGCCTTGCTGGATAGGCCGAACGGCCCTTCCTTCGACGCTCAGCCGAGGCGCACGATCCCCATGCGCACCGCCCGCAGCACCGCCTGGGTGCGGTCACGCGCGTCGAGCTTCTGGTAGATCGACGCCAGGTGGTTCTTCACCGTCTTCTGGCTGATGAAGAGCCGGTCGGCCACCTCGGCGCTGGAGCATCCGTCGGCGATGAGCTGGAGGACCTCCTCCTCCCGCTTGGAGACGACCTCCTCGGGGCCGTCAGGAGGCAGGGCCTGGACCTCGGCCAGCATCGACGTGGCGATCTGGCGGGACACCGGGGTCTGGCCGGTGACGACCAGGCGAAGGGCCTCGGCGATCTCGTCGGAGGAGCAGTCCTTCACCAGGTAGCCGTCGGCGCCCACCCGGATGGCTCGGGCCATGGTGGTCTCGTCGGCGTGCATGGTCAGCACCACCACTCGCACCTCGGGCAGGCGCTGGCGGATGCGGCGGGTGGCCTCCACACCGTCGAGCACGGGCATGGTCACGTCCATGAGCACGACGTCGGGGCGGAGGTCCTCGGCCATCTCGATCGCCTCTTCGCCGTCGGCGGCCTCACCCACCACGTCGAGGCCCTGCGCCTCGAGCGATCGCCGCAACCCCTCCCGCAGGATCTTGTGGTCGTCGGCCAACAGCACCCGCACGCTCATCGACTGGCCCGTGACTGCGCCAGGCAGCACCGGAGCTGCCAGATTCCCTCTACTGGCTCCTCGATCTCCAGGCTGGCGCCGATGCCTGCCGCCGCCTCTCGCAGGGCGTGGACCCACGAGCCCGGCGGGGCGCCCTCGTCGAGGTCGAAGCCGTCGACATCGGTGGTCACCTCGAGCTGCGCGTCCCGGCCGTCGCACGTCCACCACGCCTCGACCGTGCAGTCGCCGCGCCGCATCGCCTGGTTGACGGTCTCGAAGAGGATGCGGCACAGGACCCGCTCCTGCGGCAGCGGAAGACGCTGGCAGCGGCCGTGGTGGAGCACGGCTTTGCACCCCCTGCGCTGGTTCACCCGAGCCAGGAAGGCCTCGGCCGTCTCGACCAGGCCACGTTCCTCGGTCACGTCGCTGCGGAGGTCCGAAAGGGTGTCCCGGATGTCACCGATGACCGAGCGGAGCCCGCCCCGGAGCTGTTCCAGTCCACTCCGGAGCTCGTCGGTCGTTGCCTGGCGGACCAGGAGGTCGACCTCGAAGGCCAGGCAGGCCAAGGACTGGCCCACCCGGTCGTGGAGCTCGCCGGCGATGCGGCTGCGCTCCTCGTCGACGCTGGTCGTGCGCAACTTCCCGAACCGCCGGGCGTTGTCGATGGCCAGGGCCGCGCCCTCGGCGAAACCGTCGAACATCTCCGTGTCGCGGGCGGAGAACCACCTCGGTTGCTCGTGCTCCAGGGCCAGCAGACCGATCAGCTCCCCCCGAGCGCCCAGCGGCACGTACAGCGCCGACCTCGAGCGACGGAAGAGGCCGTCTCCCTCGTGCAGTTCGACGCGCCGGCCCTGGGTCGGCGCGCCGACCAGCGCAGCCAGCGGGCAGGGCAGGTCATCGACCTGCATGCGATCAGGAAGCCGCACGCCCCACTGGCGGGCGACCGTCCAGCCCGGCCCGACCTCGTCGGGAAGGAGCACCACCACGGTGTGCAGATCGCAGAAGGCACGGGCACGAGCCACCACCGAGTCGAGGGCCTCGTCGAGGTCGAGCGAGGTGGGCAGGGCCTGGGCCAGGTCGTGCAGGGAGGTCAGCAAGGTGTTGGCCTCGGCCAGGCGGTCGATGCGGTCGACGTCTCGATGGTGGCGTTCGGCCACCTCCACGGAGAACCGGCGGGCGTAACCGGCGATGGCCGCCACCAGGAGGAGCTCGGTGGTCCACTGGAAGGTGAGGGCGATGGCCCGGTCGGACGGCGTGGTGGTGACGAGGTGGTACGGAAGCGCCAGGGCGGCGGCGGAGGCGGCGGCGATGCGCAGGGCGGCGTTGAACCCCCGGGCGAAGCCGACCACCACCACGGCGGTGAGCAGGGAGACCACGTAGGGGGACTCCCAGAACCCGGTGGCCGCCACCACGGCAAGGTGCAGTCCGGCCTCGGCCAGGCTGGAGATCTTGAGCGACGGTTCCTGGAGGGGGATGGGCCGGGCCGTGCGCAGGCTGGCATACCCGATCAGGACCAGGGCCCCCACGGCGGTGCCGAGGGTCTGGCGGGCTGCGGTGGCGGCCAGCACCAGGCCCAGGGCCACCGCGCCCCACCGCAGGGCGGTGATGGGCGGCCGGAACGGGCTGAAGCCAACGGCACCGTTCACCGGGCTAGAAGGCGTTGGCGATGCCAGGCACGGCCGGCCCCAGGGTCACCACCATGATGGCGGGGAAGATGAACAGCGTCAGGGGGATCAGGATCTTCACCGGCAGCTTGGCCGCCTTCTCCCGGGCCCATTGCCGGCGCTTGGTCCGCATCTCCGCCGCCTGGGTCCGCAGCACCCGCCCGATGGGCATGCCCAGCGCATCGGCCTGGGTGAGCACCAGGACGAAGTTCGACAGCTCGGCAACGTCGGTG
>JAHWJR010000066.1 GCA_019348335.1 Actinomycetota bacterium | reverse complement strand
GTCCTCCGTTCGTTCACCGTCAGGAGCGGCACCGTTGCGGCAGGTCGGCCAGCGCCGCCACCACGTCGGCGACCGACACCTCCACCAGCCCGGGGAAGGGCTCCTCGGCCAGCGGGTCGCCGGTGTGCCCGGCCCACAGCGCCCGGTGGGGGCCGGAGGCGGGCGGGCCCCACTCCGCCGGCGAGGTGGGGCCGAAGATCACCACCGAGGGGACGGCCAGAGCGGTGGCCACGTGGGCCACGCCGGTGTCGCCGCAGACCACCCGCTCGGCGGCGTCGACCACGGCCAACAGGTCGAGCAGGTCGGTACGGCCGGCCAGGACCGAGCCGGCGGGCAGGCCCGCCGACGCCGCCACCTCTTCGGCCAACGGACGCTCCACGGCCGAGCCCGTCACCACCACCGGGCGGCCGGCGGCAGCCTCGGCGGCGGCGACCGCGGCCCAGCGCTCCGCCGGCCAGCGACGGGCAGCGGTGGAAGCGCCGGGGTGGACCACGGTGGCGCCACGGGCGACCGGAGGCGCCTCCCGGTCGGGCGGGGCGAGGCGGAAGTCGTCGGGGTCGGCGGGAATGCCGGCCTCGCGGAGCAGCCGACACCAGCGGTGACGTTCGTGCTCGCCGGGACGCCACTGCGGGCACCCCGGCGCGCCGAAGGCGACGAGGCGGCGGGGCCGCGTCTGCTCGAGCAGCGCCGTGCTCTGCGGCCCTCGACCGTGGAGGTTCACCGCCACGTCGGCCCGGTGCAGCTCCGGCGCCAGCGGTGCCAGCTCACCGGTGTCGACCACCTCGTGCACCGCTCCGGTCAGCTCCACCAGCGGAGCCAGCGCGGCGTTGGCGGCCAGCACCCGGTGGTGCTCCGGGTAGGCACGGGCCAGCGCCCGCAGCGCCGGCACAGCGGTGAGCAGGTCGCCCAGCTTCAGCGCCCGCAGCACCACCAGCAGCGGCGCCGGCGCGGGCACGCTCAGAACGCCACGGCGGCGGGTTCCTGAGCCGGCGCCTCACGTTCGGCGCTGGCGTCACTGGCACCGGTTGCGACCGCCGCCGGCCACGGTTGGGCCCGCCGGGCTCGCCACCATCCCCTCGCCCGGTGCCACAGAGCGGCGGGCGGGATCAGCACCGAGGTGACCGCCATGGCCGCCACCTCACCGGGAGTGCGCGGACCGGGGGCGATGCGGCGCCAGGCGAAGCGGGCCGTCCCTGCCGTCCACGCGGTCGCCGTCGCCATCGCCAGCCGCCGGCGAGCCCGCCCGCCGCCGGAGATGGCCAGGACCACGGCGCCGGCGCCGGCCGCCGTCACCCCGACGTGGTGGCGGAAGGCGCCGGCCGGCGCCTGGGCCCGCTGGCGCCAGCCCGGTCCGTGCACGCGGTCCATGAGGGCGTCGTCGGCGTTGCCCGCCTGCTTGACCACGCTGACGTTCCAGGGCGCCGGCAGCACCGGATGGGTGATCTGGCGCCGCCCCCGCCGCAGCTGGTAGCCGGCGTCCATGGCCCGCAGCGCCAGGTCGGCGTCCTCCCGGTAGGCGCGGGGGAAGCGCTCGTCGAAGCCGCGGAGGCGGACCAGCGCCGGCCGGCGGTAGGCCATGTCGGCCGTCGCCCACGCCGCCGCCTCCAACCCGGCCACGTTGCGCTCCCAGTCGGTGGGACGGCGGTCGACCGGCAACGGCACCCGGATGCGGCCCTGCACCGCGGCCACGTCGTCGTCGCACTCCCCGAGGTCGGCGGCCAGATCAGTCGACCACTCCGCCCCCGGCATCACGTCGTCGTCGAGGAACGCCACCCACGGAGCGCTCGCCGCACGCCAGCCGGCGTTGCGGGCCGCCGCCGGCCCGGCACCGCGGCCACGCACCACGGTGACGTCCAGGCCCGGAGGCGGTCCTTCGGGCAGCAGCGGCGACGACGGGTCGGGACGGTCGTCGACGAGGAACACCCGGCCCGGCAAGGTCCGGCGCTGGCCCGCCAGCGCGTCGAGCAACCGCTGCAGCGAGGGTCGCCCCACGGTGGGGACGACGACGTCGTAGTGCTCCCCGTCGCGCTGCTGGACGCCGGCGGTCATGGCCGGGCGAACAGGGCGCCCCGCCGGACCAGGAAGGGCCCGATGGCCAGCACGTCGATCGGCGCGGAGCCGAAGCACTCCAGGGCGTCGCGGGGGTCGTCGACCATGGGCCGTCCGGCGGTGTTGAGCGAGGTGTTGACCACGATCGGCAGCCCCGTCCGCCGCTCGAAGGCCGACAGGCACCGGTGCATCAGCGGGTCGTCGGTGGAGTCGACCGTCTGGATGCGGGCGGTGCCGTCGACGTGGACCACAGCGGGGATGCGCTCGGCCCAACCGTTGCGCACCCGGTGGGTGAACAGCATGAAGGGGCTGGGCACCGGCCCGCCCTCGAAGACGTCCTTGGCCCGTTCGAGCAGGACCATGGGCGCCACCGGCCGGAACTGCTCCCGGCCCTTCACGTCGTTGAGCCGCTCGAGGTTCTCGGCCCGGCCGGGATGAGCGAGCAGGCTGCGCTTCCCCAGCGCCCGGGGGCCGAACTCGCTGCGCCCCTGGAACCAGGCCACCACGCCGTCGTCGGCCAGCACCTCGGCCACCGCCTCGGCCACGTCGGCCGGCTCCTCGTAGGGCACCTTGGCCGTCTCCAGCCGGCGCCGCAGCTCGTCGTCGTCCCAGCGCCGGCCCAGCGCCGCGGTGCGCAGAGGCTGGACCCGGTCGCCGAGATCGTGCGCCACCTTGAGCGCCGCCCCGAGTGCGGTGCCGGCGTCGCCGGCGGCCGGCTGCACCCACACGTCGTCGAAGGGCCCGTGCTCGAAGACGTGCGTGTTGGCCACGCAGTTCAGCGCCACGCCCCCGGCCATGGTCAGCACCCGCTCACCGGTGCGCTCGTGCAACCAACGGGCCAGCTCCACCAGCACTTCCTGCAACCGGACCTGGACCGAGCTGGCCAGGTCGGCGTGGGCCGGGTCGAGGGTGCCGTCGCCTCGTCCCGCCGGCGCCAGCTCGTGCCAGTCGACGGCCTCGGTCACGAACGAACCCCGCCCGTCGGTCCGCACCAACTGGCGGAACCGCTCCAGATGGCGGGGCTGCCCGTAGGACGCCAGGGCCATCACCTTGTACTCGTCGCTGCTGCGCCGGTAGCCGAGGTGGGCGGTGAGCTCCTCGTAGAGCAGGCCCAGCGAGTTGGGCAGGCGGTTGTCGGCGAGCACCTCGAGCTCACCGTCGACCACGTGGCCGGCCAGGAACGAGCTGCGTTCCCCCCGGCCGTCGAGCGTCATCACCGCCGAGGACGGGAACGGCGCCGCCAGGTAGGCGGAGGCGGCGTGGGCCACGTGGTGGGCCACGAAGCGGAACCGCTCGGTGTCGACGTCGGGGAACACCGTGCGCAGGAACAGCGGCGAGCGCTGGGCGTACAACGTGCGCAGGCCCTCCCACTCGTCGACGGTGAGGTCGGGACCGGGCGCCTGCGCCAGCGCCGGGTCGTAGGAGTAGGCGATGGCGTCGAGGTCGGCGGCGGCGATACCGGCCTCCTCCAGGCACCAGCGCGCCGACAGCTCGGGGAGCTCCCAGGTGGAGAACGGAACCGGCACCTTCCCGTGCTTGCGCCGGTTGAACCGCTCCTCCTCGGCCGCAGCCACGATCTCGCCGTCGACCACGAGCGCCGCCGCCGAGTCGTGGAACACGCCGTTGATCCCGAGGACCGTGGCCACCAGTTGCCCCTCCTGCTCTTCGTCCGGCACCCGCCGCCGAGTCGCGGGCATCGGGGCGCGCGAGGACGGAAGGAGTGGCTGGCGGTTACCCTGCCGTCTGCCACCACAAACGGCGCACGCCGGCGGTCGCCTTCACGCCCGGTCCTGGTCGAGGGCCCGTAGCACCGCCTCGGTGGACGGCCGGGCCCGCCGGCGGTGGCGCAACACCCACGGCAGACCCCGCACCGCAGCCGCCGCCCCGCCGGCGGTGTCGATCGACATGCCGGCGCCTCGTAGCACGGCGACGGACTGGCGTGCCGCTCGCCCCGGCGGTCGCCGCAACCACAGGGTCCACAGGTCGTTGCGGAGCTGCCGCCGGTGCCGGCCGGGGCGATGGGCCGGCGTGGGATGGTGGTGGACGATCACGTCAGGCAGGTAGTGCAGGGCCCAGCCGGCGTCGAGCAGGTCGATGGCCAGCAGCGCCTCCTCGCCTCCGATCTGGAAGGCGCGCTGGAAGCCTCCGACGTCGAGGAACGCCTCCCGGCGCACGACCAACGCGCAGGCGAGGAAACCACCGACGGGCACACCAGGGAGGCCGGGAACGTTCGCCAGTGGGCCTCCGGCCATGGCCAGGGACGTCGGGTCGTCCCGCTCGTCGGGCCCGACCAGGACGTGTGCGGTCACCGCGCCCAGGTCGGGGTGGGCGTCGAGGACCTGGGCCGCCCGGCGCAGTGATCCGGGCGCCCACCAGGAGTCGTCGTCGCAGAAGGCGACGTAGGGGGTGCTGACCGCATCCACGCCGACGTTGCGGGCGCCGACCCCTTCGTTGGTCGCCAGGCGGACGAGCCGGGCGTCGGGGGCGCCGGCGACCACCCGGGCCGTGTCGTCGTCGGAGCCGTTGTCGACCACCACGACCGGCGGCCGCTCCGGCATCGCCGCCAGATGGTCGAGGGTGGCCGACAGCGACTGGCAACGGTTGCAGGTCATGATCACCACGCTGACGTCGCTGCCGATCCCGTCACGCCGTGGAGCGTCGACGGCCTCGGTCCCCGACTCGTTCACTCGTCCCTCATCCGTGCTCCGTTCGCTGGTGCTCGGTGGAGTCCTCCCCCGCCGGCGCCCGCTCCTACCTCCGCTGCGGACGAGTCAGCCAGGCGCCACGCCGCTGACGGTTTGGGTAAGGCGTCGGTGCCGCCCGCCATCCCACCGTCGTCCAGGCGAGCAGAAGGACATCCGTGGCCGATCCCAGAGTGGCCGTCGTGGTCATGACCCACAACCGCGTCGAGGAGTTGCTGGCGACGCTCGCCCGCCTGAGCCGGCTCCCGGAGGAGCCACCGATCGTGGTGGTCGACAACGGCTCGGCCGACGGCACCGCCGAGGCCGTGCGGGCGCGGTTCCCGGCGGTGGACGTGGTGGCGCTGGGACATAACGTGGGCGCGGCCGCCCGGAACCTCGCTGTCGCTCGGGTGGACCGGCCCTACGTGGCCTTCTGCGACGACGACACGTGGTGGGACCCGGGGTCGCTGTCGCGGGCGGCGGACGTGCTCGACGCCGACGGGCGGGTGGCCGTGGTGACCGGCACCATCGTGGTGGAGCCGGGCGGCGGGGAGGACCCTGTGGTCGAGGAACTCCGCCACTCCCCCATTCCGTTGCCCGACGGGTGCCCGGGCCCCGTGCTGCTCAGCTTCCTCGCCGGTGCCTCCATGGTGCGCGCTGATGCCTACCGTGCCGCCGGCGGCTTCGAGCCCCGCCTCGAGGTCGGAGGCGAGGAGGCGCTGCTCTCGGTCGACCTGGCCGCCGCCGGCTGGCTCATGGTGCACATCGCCGACGTCGTGGTGCACCACCTCCCGTCCCCGGCGCGCGACGCCCACCTCCGGCGCCGCCAGGGCATCCGCAACGCCTTGTGGTTCTTCTGGTTGCGCCGTCCCGCCGGCGCCGCCCTGCGTCGCTCCGCTCACCTCATGGCCACCATGCCGCGAGACCGCCACAGCGTCGCCGCCGTCGCCGCTGCCGTGCAGGGGCTCCCGTGGGTGGTGCGCAACCGGCGGGTGGTGCCGGCCGAGGTGGAGGCCGGCCTCCGCCTGCTCGACGAGCCGCAGATGCACTCCCGGGCCCGCCAGTACGTCTCCTGAGAGGGACGAGCCCGAGGACCCGGTTCAGCCGGCGGGCTCGGCGCTGCGGGCGCCGGCAGCGTCGGCGAGGCGATCGGCCAGCTCGACCAGCAGCGGAGCGGCCTCGGTGCGCTGCCGCCACCGTGCCGGGACAGCCTGCTCACCGAGGCGGGCGCCGGCCACCGCCCCGGCCATGGAGGCGATGGTGTCGGTGTCTCCGCCCAGCGAGATGGCGTAGCGCACCGTTTCGACGAACGAGTCGGGCCGCACGAGAAAAGCAGCGAGGGCGGCCGGAACCGACTCGGCGGCGGCGACTCCCGTCCCCGTGCGTGCAGCGACGGCCTCGGGCGGCGGGGGTTCGACACCCTCCACCAGGTCGATGAGCGACCCGAGGGCGTCAGCCACCTCGCCGTCGCCCACGGTCGACGCGACGGCGGCCAGGAAGGCACCTCCGTCGAGCGGTTCAGCGGCCGGTCCCCGCAAGGCCAGGGCGACGGCCGTCGCCTGGGCCACGGCGCCGTCGACGGCGGCAGGGTGCGTGTGGGTGACCACGGCGCTGCGTCGGGCAAGTGCAGCCACGCGGAAGAGGTCGCCGGCGGCGTGCAGCGCGATCGGCGCCACCCGCATGGCCGCACCGTTGCCGAACGATCCCTGGCCGCCGAACTGGGCGGCGGCCGTCGGGCGCCAGCCGGCGCCGGCGGCGAGCTCGTCGAGGAGACGGGCGGTGCCGGGGCCGTAGCCTCGGTGCGGCTCCCGGCGGAAGTGGGCGACGAACCGGGCGGCGAGGTGGTCCTGGTCGAGCTCGCCGCGCTCGAGCAGGGACTCGGCCAGGGCGATGGTCATCGCCGTGTCGTCGGTGTAGAGCAGCTCGACGTGGTCCTCCTCCAGACCTCTCACCCGCTCGGGAGGAACAGGACCGGCGTGGCCCTCCAGCGGCGCACCGAGCGCATCGCCGACCACCACGCCGAGGAGCGCGCCGCGGTACCGGCTCCGCTCGTCGGGACCCGAGGTGTCACTCATGCTGCCGGCGCCCGTCGCCGCACTGGGAACGCCCGCCTGTCGGTCGCACCGTCATGGCAGGCGCAACCTACCCGGCGCCCATCATCGAGCCCGCCCGGGTACGGGTGTCGGGACCAGGGGTACACCGGACGGCATGAACGCGCGCACACGGCTCCTCGGGGCCGGCCTGGCCCTCGTCCTCGTCCTCGGCGGCGCCACCGGTTGCGGTGACGACCCCGGCGAGGACCGCATCGGCGACGGCGAGATCAACGACGAGGGAGACTGACCGCTCCTCCGCTGTCGATGTCGCACCACCCTCTCGCCTGAGCGGGCCCTCATACAACGGGCCCTCCGGTGCCGAAGAGCAAGGGACCCAGATCGCGTAGCGAAGAGGTTCCGATGCGACGTGAGCACCGTACGCCGGCCACGGTCGTCGATTCCCGAGGCACCACCGTGGTCGACGGCGGCGCCGACGAACTGTCCCCCACCGAGCGTCCCGTGCTCATCGGCTCGCTCGAGGCCAGCGACCGCTTCCACCGCGACACCGGCCTGGGGAAGGTCTTCCACCCGGGCAAGGTCTCCTTTCGCGAGGTGTCGGCCGTCGACAGCCTGCACCTGCTCATCGACGGCAACCGCATCTCCGCGCACGTGGATGAGATCTCGCCGCTGCGACGAAGGGCCGACGGCTCGATCAGCTACTCCCTGTTACGGGTCCTGGCCCACAACCTGTCCGGCGCATGGGCCCACGCGGTCCGCGTGCTCCGTGGCGCCAACGGGGAGCAACGCTGCAACCTCGAGTGCGAGGTGGTGTGGGTCGACGACGACCCCGCCGACCGCCTCCTGCCCGAGGTGACCGACGAGTAGTGCCGGTGGGCGGGTGGTCCCTCGCCCCATGCCACCGCTGGACCTGCCCACGACGTCTGCCACGTAGCATCCTCGGTCGCGCGACCGGGCGCAGAGGTCGCGGACCAGGGGGAGCAGCACGTGCAGCAGGCGCAGCCGACGCCGCATCGAGTCGTCGTGATCGGCTCCGGCTTCGGAGGCCTGTTCGCCACCAAGGCGCTCCGGGACGCACCGGTCGAGATCACCTTGGTCGCCAAGACGTCGCACCACTTGTTCCAGCCGCTGCTCTACCAGGTGGCCACGGGCATCCTGGCCGCCGGCGAGGTGGCGCCCGCCACCCGGGACATCCTCCGCGCCCAGCGCAACGCCCGGGTGCTCCTGGGTGAGGTCACCGACGTCGACCTGGAGGCGAGAACCGTGACCTCGGTCGCCCCCAACGGCGCCACGACGATCGCCTACGACAGCCTGGTCGTGGCCGCCGGCGCCACCCAGTCGTACTTCGGCAACGACCACTTCGCCGAGCATGCCCCGGGGTTGAAGACCATCGAGGATGCCCTCGACCTCCGCGCCCGCATCTTCGGCGCCTTCGAGCTGGCCGAGCTCGAGGACGATCCGGCGCTGGTGCAGCGTTGGCTCACCTTCGTGGTCGTCGGTGCGGGCGCCACCGGCGTGGAGATGGCCGGACAGATCGCCGAACTGGCCCACCGGACGCTCAAGGACAACTTTCGCCGGATCGACCCCACCCGCAGCCGCATCGTGCTGCTCGACGCCGCCCCGTCGGTGCTCGGTTCCTTCGGTGAGCGCCTCTCCACCATCGCCACCCGCCAGCTGGCCGCCATCGGCGTCGAGGTGCGGTTGGGCCTGAAGGTCGTCGGGGTCGACGACACCGGCATCGACGTGGTCGACCACGAAGGACATGGCCAGCGCATCGAGTCCATGTGCAAGATGTGGGCCGCCGGCGTGACCGGCAACCCGCTCGGCGCCCAGCTCGCCGCCGCGTCCGGTGCCGGCACCGACCGGGTGGGCCGGGTCGAGGTCAACCCGGACTGCACGCTTCCCGGCCATCCCGAGGTGTTCGTGGTCGGCGACCTCATGGCCCTCGAGGGCCTCCCCGGCGTGGCCCAGGTCGCCATCCAGAGCGCCGAGCACGCTGCCGGCCAGATCGTCCGCCGGCTCCAGGGCGAGGAGACCGGTCAGCCCTTCCGCTACAAGGACAAGGGATCGATGGCCACCGTCGCCCGCTTCCACGCCGTGGCCAGCGTCGGTCGCATCCGCGTCGCCGGCTTCCCGGCGTGGGTCATGTGGCTGGCGGTGCACCTCGCCTATCTCGTCGGCTACAAGAACCGCCTCACCACGTTGCTCCACTGGGCGCACAGCTTCATCGGGCGGGGCCGGGCCGAGCGGGTGGTCACCAGGCGCAGCTGACGCTGCCGGGGCCGGCGGTGTGCGATCCCGAAGTCGTACGGCAA
>JAHWJR010000256.1 GCA_019348335.1 Actinomycetota bacterium | reverse complement strand
AGGTAGAACCAGTAGGTCCGCCAGCGGATGTCGCCCACCGGCTTCATCTGCGAGAACAGCGCCTTGTACATCGACCACGTCTGGCGGAAGCCGTCGCCGACGCCGAGCTTGTCCCGCTTGGTCCGGTGCTGGACCCCGGCCATGGTGCGCACGCTGGTGGTGAGACGACGCTCGCACACCACCTCGTTGAGCCGGATCTCGATCGTGTACCCCACCAGCTTGTCGGCCGGCACGGCCTCGAACACCCAACGGGGGACGACGCGCTCGCCGCTCAGGGGCGGGCAGCGCAGGACCACGGGGTTCCAGAAGCGGCCGTAGTCGAACATGCCGATCGACATGGTGGCCCGTCCCTCGACGAACGGCCGGCAGATGCCGTCCAGATGCTCAGCGGTGAGACCGGTGCAGTCGGCGTCGACGAAGAGGATTGCCTGGGCGTCGGTGGCCGCCATGCCGGCGGCCATGGCCAGGGCCTTGGACCCGCTGGGCCCGGGGCGCCCGAGGACCCTGGCGCCGGCGGCGGCAGCCAGCGCGGCGGTGTCGTCCGAGGAGCCGTCGTCGACGACGACGACCTCACGGGCGAAGCGACAGCCCCGGGCGGCGGCGACGTTGGCCGCCACCGTGGCCGCCTCGTTGCGGGCGGGGATGACGACGTCGATGACCACCCCGTCGCCGAGCCCTCCCGTTCCCTCCGCTGCTGCGATGGTGCGGATGGTACGAGCGAACCGCCGTCCATGCCCTCGGCCGGGACGAGGCCCTCGCCGGCTGCGGGACACCGCCTATCCGAGCTTGGCCCGGAGGAACTCCAGGGACCGCGTCCAGGCGGTGCTGGCCGCCGAGGCGTCGTAGGCCTCCGGACGGGCGTCGTTGAAGAAGGCATGGCCCACGCCCGGGTAGAGGAACATCTCCACGTCCTTGCCCGCGTCACGCAGTGTCTGCTCCAGCTGGCGAGCCTGGTCCGGCGAGAAGAACTCGTCCTCCTCGGCGAAGTGCCCCTGCACCGCGGCATCCAGGCGGGACCACTCCGGATGGGCGGACTCCCACGGGATGAGGCCGTAGAAGGCGACACAGGCGCGGACGTCGTCGGGTCGCTCGGTGGCCAGCATGAGGGCAAGCCCACCACCCATGCAGAAGCCGATCACCCCGACACCGGCGCCGCGCACTGCCTCGCTGGCAACGAGATGGTCGACCGCCGCCCCCATGTCCCTCGCCGCCTGTCCCAGGTTCAACGCCATCATCAGCTTGCCGGCCTCGTCCGGCTCGCTGGCGGTGGCGCCGTGGAACAGGTCGGGCGCCAGGGCGGCGAAGCCTTCACCGGCCAAGCGGTCGCACACGTCCTCGATGTGGGGCACCAGGCCCCAGTACTCCTGGATCACCACCACGCCCGGACCGGCCCCCTGCTCGGGGGTGGCCAGGTACCCCCGGCCCGTCGTGCCGTTGCCGGAAAGCTCGATGACGTCGCCCATGCCGCCGGGCCTACCCACGACGGCGTCCCGCTACAGGAGCTCGGGGGCCTCGGAGAAATCCGGGACGACGTGCCCGGGCAGGGCCAGCCGGCCGGCTGGCCGCAGCAGCACGTCAGCCAGCTCCAGGGGCACCAGCTCCTCGTCGGCGGACCACGGCTCGGCGCCGGCGAGGCGACCGGCCAGCGCAGCCCACGCCCCGGCGGGCACCACCCGGCCCACGCCGGCCACGACCCACACCGGCACCCCGGCATGACGAGCCACCGCCGCTGCCGCTCGCGACCCGGCCACGGCCACGAAGCCGCCGGCGCCCAGCGCGCCGGCTTCCAGCACCACCACGTCGCTCGCCAGCACCGCGGCGGAGACCCCTCGGTCGCTCACCGGCACGGCGTCGGCGTCGAGCAGCTGGAGCCGGGACGCCAGCTCGTCGCCCTCTCCTCCGGCATCGACCACCAGCACCCGCAGGTCACCCCGACGGGCCAGGACCGAGGCCCCCAGCTCCGGCCAGCCGAGGACGGTCACGACGCCGGCCTCGGGCAGCTCGGCCTCCAGGTGCTGGGGGGTCTCGTCACCGGTCAGCTCCCTGACGCAGCGCCGGCCCTCGCGGCGCGGGTCGTCGCTGCACAGCATCCGGGCGCACAGCCACCACAGGGGGCCGGAGGACGGATGGCGCTGGAGGAGCCGCTTGCACGACAGCAGGAGGGCGGCGGCATCGCCGGCCAGGGCAGCCAGGGACCCGGCGCTCTCCTGGACCAGCAGCTCGTGCTCGAGGGGGCCGGCGCCGGCGACGTAGCGCAGCCGCTCCATGGGGTGCACGCGACGAACGCTAACGGGCAGCTCGCCCGTCGCCGCCGGGTGGGCCCGTGCCCAAGTTCGTCGGGAGGGAGACGGCCTTGCTACCTTCCCCCCGGTGCCGACCGACGCCCCCGGGGAGCTGGCGCTCACCCCGATCAACGGATCGCCGCACACGCTGGCCCAGTGGCTGACCACGTTCCACCTGGTGGCCGCCGCCCTCGACCCCTTCACCTCGGAGAGCGCCTGGCTGCTCCCGACGGTCGCCCGCATCTTCCGGGTCTACGACCAGGCGGACTGCCGCGTCGCCCTGCTCGTGACGTGCACCGACGAGGAGGCCCGGCAGTTCCTCGGGCCCTACGCCCGGGAGTTCCTGACCTTCCCCGACCCCGACCGCGAGGCGGTCAAGGGCCTCGGCCTCCAGCGCCTGCCGGCGCTGGTCCACATTCGCCAGGACCTCAGCCTGGCCGGCGTGGCCGAGGGCTGGCACCCGGCCGAGTGGCGG
>JAHWJR010000255.1 GCA_019348335.1 Actinomycetota bacterium | reverse complement strand
CGAGGTAGAGGACGACCTCGTCGCCGCACAGCGGGTTGAAGCCTTCCGAGCGGTGAGCCGGTGGGCAGGCGAGCTCGCCCCGGTTCCGCGGGTTGCGGTAGTGGTCGAGGATGATCTCGCGATAGAGGTCTTCGAGGCCGGGCATGGCCCTCCTTCTAGAGGCAGAACAGGTCGGAGCACGAGCTCAGGGCGTCGGCCAGGGCGTCGACGTCCGACTCGTCGTTGTAGACGTAGAACGAAGCTCGTGCGGTGGCGGCGACCCCGAGGCGGCGCATCAGCGGCTTGGCGCAGTGGTGCCCCGCCCGCACGCACACGCCCGACTGGTCCAGCACCTGGGACACGTCGTGGGGATGGACGTCCTTGAACGTGAACGACAGCACCCCACCCCGCTCGGTGGCGTCGGTCGGCCCGTGGATCACCAGGTCGTCGCCGTAGCGCTCCCCGAGCGTGCGCAGGGCGTACCGGGTCAGGGACACCTCGTGGTCACGGACGGCTTCCATGCCGTAGCGCTCGAGCTCCCGGACCGCGGCGCCGAGCCCGATGGCCTCGGCGATGGGTGGCGTACCGGCCTCGAACTTCCACGGGAGCTCGTTGGGCGTGAAGCCGTCGAGACGCACGTCGCGGATCATGTCGCCGCCCCCGAGGAAGGGCGGCATGGCGTCGAGCAGCTCCTCGCGCCCCCAGAGCACGCCGATGCCGGTCGGGCCCAGCATCTTGTGCCCGGTGAAGGCCACGAAGTCGGCCCCCAGGGCGGTGACGTCGGTGGCAAGGTGCGGGACGTACTGGCTGGCGTCGACCACGACCACGGCGCCGGCGGCGGAGGCGGCCTCGGCCACCCGGCGGACGGGGGTGAGCGTGCCGAGCACGTTGGACATGGCGGTCAGGCCCACGAGCTTGGCTCCGTCGAGCGTGGCTTCGAGGTCGGAGCAGTCGAGCAGCCCGTCGTCGGTGACGCCGAGGTAGCGCAGCTGCAATCCCAGCTCCTCGGCCAGCATGAGCCACGGCACCAGGTTGGCGTGGTGCTCCATCTCGGTGAGCACCACCACGTCGCCGGCCGAGAGGTTGGCCCGTCCCCAGGCATTGGCCACCAGGTTCAGCGACTCGGTGGCGTTCTTGGAGAACAGGATCTCGCAAGCTGAGGTGGCACCGACGAAGCGGGCCACCGTGCGGCGCGCCCTCTCGTAGCGGGCGGTGGCCTCCTCGGCCATGGCGTACACGCCACGGTGCACGTTGGCGTGGGTGGTCTCGTAGTACTCGGTCATGGCGTCGAGCACCGCCCGGGGCTTCTGCGACGACGCCGCCGAGTCGAGATAGACGAGCGGCCGGTCACGAACCTGTTCGAAGACGGGGAAGTCCTTGCGGACCCGTGTCACGTCGAGCGGATCGGCTCGTTCGCCCGCGCCTACGGCTGCCACGCGTCGTATCCCTCCTCCTCGACCTGGCGGGCCAGCTCCGGACCGCCCCGCTCGACGACGCGACCGGCGACGAGGACGTGGACCACGTCGGGCTCGAGGTAGTCGAGGATCCGCTGGTAGTGGGTGATGAGGATCACACCGATCTCCGGGCGGTGGGCGCGCACCTCGTGCACGCCCCGGGCCACCACCCGCAGGGCGTCGATGTCGAGCCCGGAGTCGGTCTCGTCGAGGATGGCCAGCTCGGGCTCGAGCACGGCCATCTGGAGGATCTCGTTGCGCTTCTTCTCGCCACCTGAGAAGCCCTCGTTCAGGTACCGGTCGGCGAACGACGGGTCCATGTCGAGGCGCTTCATCCATTCCATGATGGCCAGGCGGGTCTCCAGGGCCGAGAGGTCCTCGATGCCCCTGCGGGCGGCGAGGGCCTGCTGCAGGAACGACCGCACCGGCACCCCGGGGACCTCCTGGGGGTACTGGAAGGCGAGGAACATGCCGGCCTTGGCCCGCACGTCGGGGTCCCACTCGGTGACGTCGTCCCCCTTGAACCGGATGCGACCCGACGTCACCTGGTACTCGGGACTGCCGAGCAGGGCATTGGCCAGCGTCGACTTGCCCGAGCCGTTGGGGCCCATCAGGGCATGGATCTCGCCGGGCCGGACGGTCAGGTCGACGCCCTTCAGGATCTCGATCGGGGCACCCGTCGCCTCGTCGGTGACGGTGACGTGCAGGTCGTCGATCTCGAACAGCGGTGCGTCCACGGGCCCAGTGTACGGCCATTAGCACTACGGCCATAGGAGGAATGGGGGGTCGGGCTCGGCGTGGCCACGGCGGGCAGCCGTTAGAGTGCAAAGCGTGACTCGTCATCGGATCTTCGCCGCGCCCGTTCTCGTCGCCAGCCTGGCCCTGGCCGCCTGCGGGTCCGGCCAGGACCCGGCACTGGAGGTGCCTGAGGGCGAGACGACGTCGTCCGCCGCACCGCAGGACACGCCGGCGGCGACCAGCCCTCCGGTGGCCACCTTCGCGGACATCGGCCTCACCGGGTCGGCCGAGGTCCCCGGGCCGGGAGACGACGACGGCACCGGCTTCGCCACCGTGTTCGTCGAGCAGGACCAACTCTGCTACGACATCAACGTCCTCGACATCGCCCCCGCCACCGCCGCCCACATCCACGAGGGAGCGGTGGGGGAGAGCGGTCCGCCGGTCGTGCCCCTGGAGCCCCCCAGCGCCGAGGGCGCCGTCGACGGGTGTGCCCCCGCCGACGCCGAGCTTCTCCAGCGCATGGCCGCCAACCCGGGAGGGTTCTACGTCAACGTCCACAACGACGAGTTTCCCGAGGGGGCCCTGCGGGGGC
>JAHWJR010000065.1:4036-9132 GCA_019348335.1 Actinomycetota bacterium | reverse complement strand
TGGGTGAGGTCGGTCCCATCGACACCGATCTCAACGAGGTGGCCAAGCTCGACGACACGGCCCGGATGGCGGAGGAGATCCTCGCCGCCGCCCAGCCGCTGAGCGGCCAGGCCGGTCGGATCGTCGACATCACCGCCAGCATCGACGGCATCGGCTCCGACATCTTGAACACCGCCGGGGCCATCAACGGCAACGTGAGCAACATCCTCGGCAACGTCGGACCCATCAACGGCTCGGCCAAGGCCATCAACAGCGAGCTGTCGGCTGCCCGGCCGGTCGTCGCGCAGATCGAACGGGGGGTCGCAGCCATCAACGGCCGGGCCGATGTCATCATCTCCCGGACCACACCCATCGAGGCCGATCTCAGCAACATCGATCGCCTGGTCGACTCCATCGAGACCAGCGCCAGGGAGATCTGCAACTCCCCGGCGATCAGCGGCGGCTGCTAGAAGCCATCCCGAGATCCCGGACGCGGTTCCAGCGCCCCCTGCCTTCGGGCAGGGGGCGCTCTCGCGTGCCCGGTCCTGCGCGCTCAGCGCCCCCGCGAGGGCGCCACCGCCGCCCGGAGGATGCCTGGATCGACGTCGAACCGTGCCGCGGCAGCCGCCACCTCGGTCTCCCGTTCGTCCGGGGCGAGCGCCAGCGCATCAGTGGCCAGCAGGTCGGTGATGGCTTGGTAGGGAGCGGAGTGGGGCGTGAAGAGGGCGTCCCGGTAGAGCACGGTCCACGCCATCTCGGGTGCGTCCATGAACAGGGACGCGTAGTGGGCGTAGAGGTCGTGCAGGCGATCGACCCGCTCGTGCCACCGCAGCGGGAGATCTCCCTGGGCCCGGCCCTTCTCGTAGCGCCGGAAGAGCGACAGTGACGTGCTCAGGGCCTCTGCCCACGCCGGCGCCGGCGCTGGGTCGACGAAGCGCAGGGGAGCGATGGGACCGGCGCCACCGGTGCCGGGCGCTTCCGTCCCGAGGGCCTCGGTGCTGCGGAGTGAAGCGCCGTAGCCTTCGCCGGGGCCGGCTGCGGCAAGGTTCCCAACGTCGCCGGAGGCCGTAGACGAGGTTCCCGCCACGTGGGCCACGGTCGTCTCCCAGTGGGGGTAGGCGGCGAGGAACTCGTCGGCCAGGCGCTCGACGTCCTCCATTCCCAGCAACTGCTCGTCGGCTTGGCGCTGGTAGCGCTCGGCGTCCTTGAAGTCCCGGACCAGGCCACGGAGGGTCTCCAGCAGCTCGCGGGAGCGAGGGTCTCGCTCTGCCCGGTCGAGCCAGGGCGATCCCTCGCCCTCGACCAGGTACTGCTCCACCGTGGCGGCGAAGCTGGCCACGGCAGCGATGCAGGACATGGCCTCGCTCCGGAGGTTCTCGATGGTCGTCGCCACCTGAGCCCGCAGCTCCCCTTGGTCGCGGTCGGCGGGCGCACCCAGGAGGGCGTCTCGGAGCCGCGCCCAGATCAAGGGCGGTTCCCGGAAGATGCGCCCGTTGAACGAGTCGATGATCTCGCCCATCAGCGAACTGCGGCCGCTGCTCACGTTGCGGGTGTGCAGCACCGGCGTGTGGGTCAGGCGAACCGACCCGGGGCCGTAGCGAGCCTCGACCTGCCAGAGGTGGAAGATGTCCTCGCCCCGGCCACCGACGGTGATGAAGGGGATGGGGCTGGCCAGGACCTGGCGCGACATGCTGGTGTTCCCCCCCGGCATCCCGGCGAAGGGTCGGGTCTCCTCGGCCAGGCGCTCGTCCTCCGGCCCGACGTGGCCGAAGGTCCACGGGTGGTAGATCTGAACCTGGTTGTCGTACTTGCCCCGGAAGGCACCCACCAGCGTGCGCAGCAGGAGGGCGAACTGGTCGGAGAGGGTCTCCAGCTCCTCGCCTTCCCGGGGGATGCGTTCCAGCGTCTCGGGCTGGTCCCACGGACGGAAACGGGTGATGTCGGCATCGGTGGGCAGGCGCGGTGGCGCCTCGCCCGGATGCTGGCTGGCGAGCTCGAAGGCTCTGCCCAGGATGCCCCACGCCACCCAGAACTTCTCCACCCCCTCGAGGGCGTCGTTGGTGTAGCCGCCGCCGCCGACGAGGACGTCGGGATCGGCGAAGATGGTGCTCTTGTCCTCGAAGTAGTGGAAGACGTGGCGCTTGGCCAGGGTCCCGACACTCGTGAGCACCAGGGCCCCGATCTCGTTGTCCTGGTCGAGCCACGTGGAGACCGGGGCGTCGAGGCCCAGATCGTTGGCCTCCTTCAGCGCGGCCAGTCGCAGGAAGTTCCGGAAGCGCCCGTAGGGGATGCCCTTCTCGCCCGGCTGCCGAGGACCGAGCAGCTTCCGGACGTCGAAGCTGCCGTCCGGGAAGAGCTCGTCGTTGAGCTGGTCGTAGAAGCGCTCCTTGCGGGTCTTCGGCCAGTGGGACACCGAAAGGCCGGATCGGCGGGCCTGGTCGAGAATCTGCTCGTTCTCCCGCAGGTACTCGTCGTTGCTGTCGTCGCTGACGACGAGGTGCACGGGCCGGGAGTAACCGAACGCCATGAGCTCCTGGGTGACGCTCAGCACCAGGCGCTGCAAGTCGAAGGGCGAGTTGTAGGTGCTGATGAGCAGGACCTGTTCGAACCGGGGGTCCGGCAGCGAGGCCTCCACCCGCAACTGCTCCCGCTCACGGCAGACCTCCTGGTAGCGCTCCAGCAGCCGTTCCGGGTAGCTCTGCGCCACACAGATCCGCTTGTAGATGTTGGCGGCACGCCCGAGCAGCTGGTGGGCGGTGGCCGGCTCGGTGGCCCGGGCGCGGTTCGCCTGCAGGTGGCAGTCCTCGGCCCGGTGATAGAGCTGGTAGGAACTGAGCAGCACCACTGCCTCGCGCAGGGCCAACAGCTCCCAGTGAGGCATGGAGTCACCCTCGAGCACGCCGTGGTGGCGGAGTGCGTCGACGAAGACGTGCGGCTCGCACACGGAGAGGTCCTTGCCCTCGGCCTCGATGGCTTGTGCCAGCGAGGCGACCGCGGCGAGGGCTCGTGCCAGCCCGGTGTCCTTGGGCTCCCGTCGGGCCAAGAGGTCGAGGAACTCGGGCGCCGGCCGGTGGAGCACCTCCTCGGCCAGCCACTCGGCCGGCGGGGGGCGCCCCGCTTCCCAGTCGAAAGGGGCGAGGATGGCGTTCAGCTCGCGGCTCACCAGATCATGGGTCCACATGTCGCGGGGGAACATCCACGGGTAACCGAGGCCCGGAGCCAGCAGGGCCCGCAGCTTGGGCCGCTCGACCTGCCGGCGGTCGGCGATGCGAGCGGCAGCGCGTGCCTGCTCGACGAGCGATGCGTGCGGAGAGGAACGGAGGAACTGGACGACCTCCTGGGCGGCGTCCCGATGGTGCACCGGGCACCTCCGGGCGTCGAAGACGAGATCGAAGGCCAGAGCGGGCCATGCCGTGGGTCCGGCCTCGGGAAGAGGCTGGCGCAGGGCCGAGAGGTAGCGGCTGTAGGCCTCCCGCCACAGCGTCTCCTCGCCGATGAGCGTCCCGTGGTCCTGTTCCGCCCGCAGCCAGGCCACGGCATCGCTGATCACCTTGTCGACAGGTTCCGAGGACGGGGCGGGCGAAGTACCAACGATGTCACGTATCGGGGGATCGGCTCTCACGGCCTTGGTCATGGGTTCCTCCTTGTGCTGCGGGCACGCCGGCCAGGCAGCAGTGGGCGAAGATTCGGTAGCGAGCCGTCGGGCTCAGGCACGTCTCTTCCGACAGGCGTCGACATGGGCCCCGCCGGCAGCCGAGGTACGTCTGCCTCGGGCTCCGGCGGTGCCGGGCCCGGGGATCGCCCGTCTTCCTGGTCGCCGGCCAAGCGGGACTCGGCTCGGCGCTCCAGCAACTCCAGGTAGCGCAAGAGGACACGCGCCTTCTCACGTGGCGACAGGATCTCGCTGCGGACCCGCCACAGCTCGTCGATCACGAAATCGGAGCCGGGTACTGCGGGCAGCTCGTGCAACAGGTGGTTGAAGAAGTGCTCGCCCTGGATCGTCTCGTAGAGGTCGTACCCTCGCCGCCGCGCCTCGGCCAGCCCTTGCAGGAAGCCGCGCACACCCGGCTCTGCCCGGTACACCGCGGCACCGCCGTGCCAGTAGTGAAAGCCTGGAGCGTCGGCACCCACGAGCAGGGACGTGACCTCGACGTCGGTCAGACCTCTCAGTTCCGGGAAGCCGGTGTCGGGCACCAGGAACTCGTAGCTGTTGGTGGACAAGGGCTTGCCGTCCGAGGTCGAGATCCGTGCCTTCAAGCGGTAGCTCCCGGGCGCCACGTCCTCGGGGACGACCCACCGTGACGGAGCCGAGTGCTCGGCCCGGGAAGGGATGCGGTCGAAGTAGCTGAAGCCGCTCGCGGGGGCCAGGTCGACCGGCAGGCGGTAACGAGCGAGCTCGGCTCCGTCGCGGTCCACGAAGGGGACGGTCGTGCCGTCCTCCCGCTCCAGCCACACGTCGATCTGGGCGTCGCGGAAGCTCTGTTCGGTGTCGTTGCTCACGATGATCTCGGCGTCGGCCCATGGCCGCGCCGTGCCGTTGCCCTCGTCACCGGGGAGGGCCCCGAACCAGGTGTCACCGGGGAGCTTCACCGGACGTCGCAGGGCGTGGGGGAGTGTCACCCGTACCGGCTGGTTGCTCTCGAGGTAGGCCCGGTACGCCTTCTTCGGCACCCAGGCGGCATCCACGACGCCCCAGGTGGGCGCCTGCCAGTCGGCGTCACGGAACATGAAGCTGAAGTAGCCGACGATGGGCCCGGTGGCGCCGGCGTTCAGGTACGCCTCGATGGCGTGCTTGTGCAGCCGGTACTGACGGTCCTGGCTCGAAGCGACGAGGTCCGCCAGCGTCGATGCGGGACGCCACTGCCCGAACCACAGGTTCTCTCCCTTGAACGCTCCGTAGTGGAGGACCTCGAGGAGCAGGGCCATGAGCCTGATGGACGCCGCCTCTCGCCGGACCGCCTCGTCCGGTGGCCTCGGTGACCGGTCCAACTCGGCAATATGCTCTGTGAGCTCGTCACCTAGCTTCCACAGGTGCGTCCAATCCAGGGACGCAAGTACCTGATCCCAGTCGCCATCGCCCAGCAGCGCCTTGGCGTCCTCGAGCGTGCGCTGGGCGT
>JAHWJR010000065.1:0-3936 GCA_019348335.1 Actinomycetota bacterium | reverse complement strand
AACGCCTCGCCACCCGCAGCCACCCATGTGGGGTCGGTGCGGATGCGGCGGAGCACCTTGTCGACCCGGTCCTCGGCGAGGAGTTGTTCGAGCAGGCCGAGATGGGGAAGCGCCTGGATGCCGAACTCCGTGGGGAGGTTCCGGTGCCGGGAGATGCGACGTCCGTGGAACTCGTCCTCCTCGAAGCGGGCGGGGAGCGTGTCGAAGGAGTTGTCGTCTCGAAGGGCGTAGAACTGCCCGGGGTAGGCGTGGTTGCCGCTCGAGAACGTCGTCACCCACCTCGACGGATCGGCCTCACGCAGCACCGCCTGCAGTTCGAAGTCGAACCAGCGGTTGTCGAGGTCGTGGAAGGTGCGCATGTCCGGCTCGTTGTGGACCTCGTAGGACACGACTGAAGGGTCGTTGTAGAGCAGGCTCGCCATCTCCCGTACCTGCTGGGCCGCCCTGGAGACGAACTCCGGCGACTGGTCGTACGACCACTGGAGCGGGACCATTTGCACGACGAGGAAGCCATAGCGGTTGGCGCACTCGTAGAGGCGCCGAGGGCCGACGAGGTTGTGGATCAGAATCGCGTTGAAGCCGGCCTCTCGGAGCATCCCGAAGTCCCGCTCGACCCGCTCGGCGTCGTACTCGCTCAACCAGTAGGTGGGCAACAGGTTGGTCCCTCGGACGAACACCGGCCGACCATTCAGGACGAGGGCGCCATTGGGCCCCGGGGACTCTCCGTGTGGCGTCACCGCCAGCGCGCGAAATCCGGTTTCCACCACCGCACGATCCTGGAAACCGTCCGGGCTCTCCAGGGCCACCGTCACCCGGTAGAGATGGGGTACACCACGGTCCCACGGCTGCCACCACTGCACGCCGGCCAGATGTTCTTCGAACTCGACCTCGTTGGCGCCGGGGGACAGCACCAACCGGCGCACGAGCTCGTGCGAGTGTCCCTTGAAGTTGGCCGGGCGCACTCGCATTCGCACCGTGGTCTCGCAGTGCCGGTCGGTGCTGTTGACCGCGGTGAAGTCGACCCGGATGGTGGCGCCGCTCGCCGCCGCCGCCGCCGTTGCCATCGCCGTTGCCGTCCTCGTCGGGGTCGAGGCCAGCGTCGTGACCCGCAGACCCGGTTCAAAGCGGACCGCGCCCCGTACCTTGAGCTGGACGTCGTTCCAGACGCCGCCGGTGTTGCCGTCCTGGCTCGTCATCGAGCTCCAGGCCCCACCGCGCTTGGCGTCGTGGTGGCCCAGCGTGCCCTTCACCAGGGTCTTGCGATTCGGGAACGCTGCAGCCGAATCGAAGTCGTTCCAACCCGAGGCGACGGAGATGCCTGCGCCGGAGGGGTCGTTCGGTGACGTGACGGTGAGGCGCACGACGTTGCGATCGCCGTGCTGCACGAACGGGCTGATGTCGAGCTCGAACGGACCGAAGAAGCCCTCGTGCCCGCCGGCGTGGTGGCCGTTGACCCAGACGTCGGCGAAGTAGTCGACACCTTCGAAGCGCAAGAGGAGACAGCGACCGGCCATGGAGGCAGGCAGATGCAGCACCTTGGTGAACCGCATCGAACCGGCGTAGTTCTCGATCCCGGGAAGCAGCTCCCAGTTGACGGGAAGCTCGACCTCCCGCTGGGCGAATCGTCCTGGCGCTTGGCGGTAGTGGGCCGTCCAGTTGCCGTTCAAGGAGAGATCCCGTGGGACCCGGTTGCTGCGCGCCCGCGGTGGGAGTCGCCAGGGCCGCGGCGAGCGGCGGGACGACGTCAGCTCCCTGCGTTCGAGGTCGCCGGCCAGGACCTTCAGGTACTGGAACAGGAACCGGCTCTGGTCCCGGGCCGAGGTGTCCAGCTGTCGTATCTCGTCGATCTCCCGACGCACGTGCTCGAAGTACGGCTGTCCTTCGTGCTCCCGAAGGATGTGGTCGAAGAAGTGGCCTCGCTCGTCCATCCAGTCGACGATCGCCGGCTTCCATCGCTCGACCACGTGGCGTGCCTCCAGCAGACCGAGGATGCCGGGGAACGCCTGGTGGACGGGCTGGTTGTGCCCGTCGTGGAACAAGAACCCGTCTCGGCCCGGGTGGCCCCTGAGCAGCAGCGTGCCGTCCGAGGGGTCGGTGCCGGTACGGCGAAGGCGCGACGGGAGGATCTGGGAGATTTCCGGGATGGTCTGCACGGGCTCCATTGGTTCGACGACGGCTTCGAGGTGCGCTCACGGCGACCCACTCGTATGCCAGGCCTGCGGAGAGTCCGCGGCCACGGCGCCAACGCGATGCCTCAAGTACCCCGTTACCCGTGCACGTGGGGAGGAACACATCGGTGCTCACCGTCCGAGCCGGCGGGAGGCGAGCGTTGCGAAAACGCAACGACCGGCGGGCCCAGGGGACCGCCGGTCGTTGTCGCTCTGGCGAGACGTGCTACCGAGCCAGCCTCTCGGCCTGGGCAGCGGCCTGGTCCAGACCGCCAGCAGCGCTGGCCAGGTTGGCGTTGACTCGGTCGGCAGCGGGGCCGATGACGGCGCACTGTGTCTCGACCGCTCGCACACCGAAGGTGATCCGGGCCAGGTTGGAAGAGATGCTGTTGAGCTGAAGCGCCACTCGGTTCAGGAAGAACGCGAGGACCAGCACCAGGAGAACGATCTCCAAGACGGTGAGGATGACCTGAAGCGTCATCAGCGGCCTCCCTGAGCGTTGAGGAGCTGAGCGTGACGCTGCACCTCAGCATCGAGCTCAGCGGTGCGGACGGTGGTCTGCTGGAGCATCCACGTCGTGGCCGTGTTGGCGGCCAGGCGGGTGGCGGTGTCCCAGATCTCCCGCACGTTTTTGTCGATGTCGTCGACGAAGGCGACGAGAAGGGACAGCAGCACGACCACGGCGATGATGACCACGGCACCGAGGCCGAGGGTCACCCACCACATCGTGATGTGCTCTTGGGCGAGGGCAACGACTGGCATCATTCACCTTCCAATGCGGTTCGAGCCTCTTCGGCGCTGCGGACGATCTCTCGGAGCCCACCGTTGATCTTGTCGACCTCCCACAGGGCCAGGGTGTTGACGCGACCCTCGTCGATGGCTTCGACGACCGCCAGGGCCTGCACGCCGATACGGCGGGCGAGCCCCAGAATGGTCGCCACCAGGATCACGACCACGACCAGGACGACCAACGCGATCACGTAGCCCACGTACCAGCCGGAGAGCGAAACTTGGCCAATAATTCCCATCGGCACCCTCTCTTTCTGTTGTGCGGCGCCTTCTACTAAGTGTTGCGCCACACTAGGCTGGCCGACCCTTTGGGGTCAACGCGTCTCGATAGGCTGGCTTGCCCCGCATGTGAGGAGCTCGCGTGACAGCACAGGTTCAAGGAGAGAGCGGATCGGTCCCGGGAGGGCACGGGCCCGTCACCCCGCAGCGCCCCCCCAAGCGGCAGGTCGTCCTGGTCGTCGCATTGGCCGTGGCCACCGTCCTCGTGCTCGTCCTCGTGGGCACGGTGGTGTTCGGCCGCGGCGAGCCGGAGCCGGCCGGTGAGACCACCGGGCCGAACGCTCTGGTGGGCGACGACTACGTCTTGTACGAGGATGCCGAGGCCGGGTTCCGGCTCCAGCACCCGAAGACGTGGGTGCCCATCGCCCGGCCCCAGGGTGACTTGCGCCTCCAACTCGGCGCCGGCGACGGCAGCTCGCTGCGGGTACGGGTCTCAGAGCTCGAGGGGGTGGTGGACTCGAGCAATGTGGAGGAGGTGCGGGCGGTGACCGGGGGGATCGTCGGATCACCCGACCCGAACGTCGAGAAGCAGTTCCTGAAGGAGGACTCGTACTCCATCAACGGGATGCCGGGCTACTACTACGTCTACCGGGTGCGCGACAAGCAGTCCGGGCTCGAAGCCGTCAACGCCCACTACTTCCTCTTCCAGGGCCGCAAGCTCAACATGCTGGTCTTCCAGTCGCTGTCGGCCGACGACTTC
>JAHWJR010000254.1 GCA_019348335.1 Actinomycetota bacterium | reverse complement strand
CTAGCGGTAGTAGAGGCTGAGGTCGTCCATCTTGTCGAGGCGGTGGCGGGCCTCGACCTTGCGGACGGTGCCCGAGCGCGAGCGCATGACCAGCGACTGGGTGAGGACCCGGCTGCCGGCGAGGCGTACGCCCCGCAGGAGCTCACCGTCGGTGATGCCGGTGGCGGCGAAGAAGCAGTTGTCGCCGGCCACCAGGTCGTCGAGGGTGAGGATCTTGTCGAGGTCGTAGCCGGCGTCGATGGCGGCCTGGCGCTCCTCGTCGCTGCGGGGCCAGAGCCGGCCCTGCTGCTCGCCGCCCATGGACTTCATGGCCGCCGCGCTGATGACGCCCTCGGGGGTGCCGCCGATGCCGAAGAGGATGTCGGCGCCGGTGTCAGGTGACGCCGTCTGCAGGGCGCCGGCGACGTCGCCGTCGGGGATGAGCCGGATGCGGGCGCCGGCGGCCCGCACCTCGGCGATCAGCTCCTCGTGACGGGGCCGGTCGAGGATGACGGCGGTGAGGTTGCTGACCGACTCGCCCTTGGCCTTGGCCACCGCCCGGAGGTTCTCGGTGGGGGAGCGGTCCAGGTCGACCACGCCCTTGCACTCCGCTCCGACCGCGATCTTCTCCATGTACATGCACGGCCCCGGGTCGAACATGGTGCCCCGCTCGGAGACGGCGATCACCGCCAGGGCGTTGCCCTGGCCGAGGGCGGTCAGGGTGGTGCCGTCGACCGGGTCGACGGCGATGTCGGTCTGGGGCGGGCTGCCGTCGCCGATGCGCTCGCCGTTGTAGAGCATGGGCGCTTCGTCCTTCTCGCCCTCGCCGATCACCACCACGCCGTCCATGGAGACCGAGTCGAGCACGGCCCGCATGGCGTCGACCGCCGCCTGGTCGGCGCCGATCTTGTCCCCCCGTCCCATGAAGCGAGAGGCGGCCAGGGCGGCGGCCTCGGTGACCCGCACCAGCTCGAGGGCCAGGTTGCGGTCGGGGATTCGATTGATTCCGTCGCTCATCAGAGCCGACAGTAGCGCGTGGCGGTGGTGGGACCCCGAGCCGGCGGCCCGTTCACGTGCGTTCTTGTTCTGGCGGCGACTGCGGTGGTGCTGGCGAGACGGGGGCGTCGGGCCCGAGTTCTTCGAACTCGGGCATCTCGTCTGCCGGCGTAGGGGGCGGTGACGCCAGGACGTGGGCCCAGTGGACCGAGGGATGGGCGAGGACCCCATCTCCGTCGCTCCGGCCGTCCCATATGAGGCTCGCCTGGACTTCGTCAGCGTCGGCGGTGATCCAACCGGTCCCGCCCAGCTTGGCCGCCACTGCACGAGCGGCGGTTGCAGGGTCGTCCTCTGCCGGCGCCAAGTGGACGACGCTCAACCAGGATGCCGGGAGGGTGTACTCCTCGGCGTCCCGCCGCTGCACCAGCGGGCGCCGCACCGCAGCGAGGACGGCGTCGACGGCCTCCTCAGCCGTCTCTGCGGTGGCGGACTCGATGAGGAGAGTGAGCTCGACTTCGAAGCTCATCAGTGCGTGATCCTGCCTCGGCGAGAGACGTTGAGATGCGCACCGTCCTTCGTCAGCCGCGCCATCCCGCTGACGACCTGCACGTCCCACTCCCAGGGGTCCCCGCCTCGTCCTGGGCCCTTGGACCACACGTTCCCAAATGCGTCCACATAGCCCTTCCTTCCGTTCAGCACGTCGGTCTGGGGCACGCTCGGGTTCCAGTTCTTGGGCGGGACGAACGGCACCGGGCCGTGCGTGGGCAGGTTCAGTTGTCGCGCCCTGTCCAGCCATCGGGGGTAGCGGTAGGCGCGCTCGGCCTTGTGGTGGAGCCGGTTCAGCGTTCCCAGGGCATCATCAACGCGGTCCGGGGCCCTGAGGTCGACGTGCTTCACTGCATTAAGGACGTCGTCGGCGCCGCCGAGCCGCTTCAGTGCGGGGAATGCCTCGGTTACGGCCTTGAGAATCTTCACCGGCTTGGCCGCTGCGTCACCGAGGTAGGGGATCATCGAGGCAAGCGATAGCCCCGTCCCGAGCAGATCACCCTCACTCAGGTCGATGACTCCCGAGATCCCGTCAGAAATCGGCGTCGGATCGAGGATGCCGGCCAGATCCGCCACTAGCCCGGCCAGGGCTCTCGCTGAGAGTCCACCCTCGGGCGCCAGCTCCTCGGAAGGGGCGGGCGGGAGAATGGCGCCCACCATTCCCCCATCGCTTCGAAACGCTTCGTCGGCATGCGCCACTACGTCGGTACGCCAACGCAGGTCCTGCGCTGCCCATCGTGCCCAGTCACTGAACTCTCGCAGGCCCTGTGGCGCGTTGGTCACCACGCACACGCGAGCAACGAGGTTCTGGATCGTCGTCGCCTTCTCCTCGGCTTCGTCGGCTACCGCAGTCAACTCCAAAACGAGTGACTGGGCGCCCTCAGGGTGCAGCCTGACGACTTCTCCAGGCGCAGTCCCGCCCTCGTCTAGTGCCATGGCCGCCTATGCTCCGAATTCGTCGGCCGCCTCGGCAAACCGCATGAGCCGGGCACGTCGGCGTAGACCGTCAGCCTCATCTTTAGCTCGTTCCGCCCAGGAGCCGAACTGGGCTGCCTGAGCCTCGATCCACACGGGATCACGATGATGGGCGTTCGCCACCTCTCGCACTCTAGGCCGGCGGAGTGGGAGGCCCGGTGCTGCGGTACGGCTCAGGAGAGAGGGTGCAACGCCGTCCACGTCCGGCCTTGCCGACGTCGGCGCTGGCGGCGTTCCTAGGTCGTCGCCGCCCGCCGGCCGTTCGAGGACGCCCGCTGGCC
>JAHWJR010000064.1:3353-9186 GCA_019348335.1 Actinomycetota bacterium | reverse complement strand
TCGACGCTGGCCGGGAGCTCGTCGGGGATGGTGTAGCCCGGACCACCCGTTCCCGCCGGCGCCCCCGGGGGTGAGCCGCCCTGGACCACGAAGTCGGGGATGATGCGGTGGAACACGCTGCCGTCGTAGTAGCCGTAGCGGGCCAGCACCACGAAGTTGTTGACCGTGCCCGGCGCCGTGTCCTCCAGCAGGTCGACGGTGAGCTCCCCCTCGGAGGTGGTGAGCACGGCGGCGTAGTCGACGCCGTCCTCGATGCAGCGCTGCGGGGCGTCGTCGAACTGGCGGACGGGCTCCTCTGGCTTGTCCTCCGGCGGGCACTCGCCGGTGCCGTACTCGAAGCCGCCGTCACCCTGGTCGGTGGTGACGTCCTGCTCCGCCGGGTCGTCCCCGTTCCCGGAGAGGAGCAGCAGCAGGCCGAAGACCGCCAGCGAGGCGACCACCGCGGTCACCAGGCGGCGCTTGCGTTGCGCCCGGCGCCGGCTGGCCTGCTGGGCGGCGAGCCGGGCCTGGCGCCCTTCCTTCTGGCGGCGACGCTTCTCGGTGGGCATGGGGGGCAAACCTAACGGCTGGTAGCGTCCGCTCGGCCATGGGACTGGTCATTCAGAAGTTCGGTGGGTCGTCGATGGCCGATCCCGACCGGATTCGGGCCGTGGCCGATCACATCGCCCGCACCCGGCGCCGAGGCGACGAGGTGGTGGTGGTGGTGAGCGCCATGGGCCACGAGACCGACGACCTGCTGTACCTGGCCAGCCAGGTGTCGCGGTCGCGTCCGGGGCGGGAGATGGACATGCTCATCACCGCCGGCGAGCGCAAGTCCACCGCTCTGGTGTGCATGGCGCTCCACGACCTCGGGGTCGAGGCCCACAGCTTCACCGGCAGCCAGGCGGGCTTCCTCACCGACGGCACCCACACCAATGCCAAGATCGTCGAGCTCCGGCCGGAGCGGATCCTCGAGGCGCTGGCGGCAGGGCGGGTCCCGGTCGTCGGCGGCGCCCAGGGGGTGAGCGGCGCACGCGACGTCACCTTTCTGGGCCGGGGCGGATCGGACACGACCGGGGTGGCGCTGGCCGCGGCGCTGGGCGCCGACGCCTGCGAGCTCTACACCGACGTGAGCGGCGTGTTCACCGCCGATCCCCGAGTCGTGCCCTCGGCCCGGCGCATGGCCCGGGTCGGGTTCGAGGAGCTCCTGGAGATGACCGCCACCGGCTGCCCGAAGCCGGCCATGCGCTCGGTGGAGTTCGCCCGGCGCCAGGGTGTGGCGCTGCACGTTCGTTCGAGCTTCACCTGGGAGCCGGGCACTTGGGTACGCGAGGAGGACCCGTCGATGGAGAACGCAGTGGTCACGGCAGTGACCCACGACACCGGTGACGCCAAGGTGACCGTGCAGGGCGTGCCCGACCGCCCCGGCATCGCCGCCCTGCTGTTCCGGGCGCTGGCCGATCACGACGTCCTGGTCGACATGATCGTGCAGAACACCTCGGCCGAGGGCCGGACCGACATCTCCTTCACCGTGCCCTGCGAGCACCTGGAGCTGGCCCGGCGATCGTGCCACGAACGGGCCGCCGAGCTCGGCGCCGTCGAGGTGCTGGGCGACGACGGCATCGCCAAGGTCTCCTTGATCGGCGCCGGGATGAAGTCGCACCCCGGCGTGTCGGCCAAGGCCTTCGAGGTGCTGGCCGCCCACGGGGTGAACATCGAGATGATCTCGACCTCGTCGATCCGCATCACCTGCGTGGTGCGTGCCGAGCAGGTCGAGCAGGCGGTGCAGGCGCTCCACGACGCCTTCGAGCTCGACCGTCCCGTCGTCTGAGCCGGCGACCGGCCGGTAGCCTGCGGCCGATGGGTGTCAACGTCGGGATCGTCGGCGCGACGGGGTTGGTCGGGGGAGTGATGCGGTCGGTCCTGGCCGAGCGCGGCTTTCCGATCGACCGGCTGCGCCTGTTCGCTTCGTCCCGATCGGCCGGACGCCTGGTCGTCTGGCAGGACGGCGAGATCGAGGTGGAAGACGCCGCCACCGCCGACCTGGCCGGTCTCGACCTGGCCCTGTTCTCCGCCGGCGCCACCGCCTCGCGGGCCCTCGCCGCCCGGTTCGTCGCCGCCGGCGCCACCGTGATCGACAACTCGTCGGCGTGGCGCATGGACCCTGAGGTCCCCCTCGTGGTGCCCGAGGTCAACGCCTCGGCACTGGACCGCATCCCAAAGGGCATCGTGGCCAATCCCAACTGCACGACGATGGTGGCCATGCCCGTGCTCAAGCCGCTCCACGACGAGGCCGGGCTGCACCGGCTGGTCGTCAGCACCTACCAGGCGGTCTCCGGGGCGGGACTGGCCGGCATCGCCGAGCTGGAGGACCAGGTGCGCAAGGGGGCGGAGAGCTCTGCCGCCCTGGCGTGGGACGGCGCCGCGGTGAGCGTGCCGGCGCCCACGGTCTTTCCCGAGCAGGTGGCGTTCAACGTGGTGGCCCTCGCCGGCGACCTGGTCGACGACGGCAGCGGCGAGACCGTCGAGGAGCAGAAGCTCCGTGACGAGAGCCGCAAGATCCTCGGCCTGCCCGGCCTTGCCGTGTCCGGCACCTGCGTGCGCGTCCCGGTGTTCACCGGCCACGCCCTGGCCATCAACGCCGAGTTCGAGCGGGCGCTGTCCCCGGGACGGGCGGCTGAGCTCCTCGCCGGCGCGCCGGCGGTCGAGGTGGCGGCGGTGCCCACCCCGTTGCGGTCGGCCGGCACTGATCCCACGCTCGTGGGCCGCATCCGGCGCGACCCGGGTGTCGAGCACGGATTGTCACTCTTCGTGGCCGGCGACAACCTCCGCAAGGGGGCGGCGCTCAACGCCGTGCAGATCGCCGAGGCCTTGCTCGCTCGTCGTCCCTGAGCGGCCCCCCGCTCACGGACAGCGACAGGGCAGCGTCGTGCAGCGGGGGCAACCACTGGCGTAGCGGCGGGCGGCCTCGTCGAGCGACAGACCGAGCTGGTCGGTGATCGAGGCCAGCCAGGCGAGGACGTCGCCCACCTCGGCGAGCTGCTCGGCCTCGGTGCCCTTGCGCACGGCGCGGGCCAGCTCGCCGACCTCCTCCACCAGCCACGCCAATGACGCCGCCGTGCCCCGGCGCCGGTCGCGCTCCCCGTAGGTGCGGGCCATCAGCTCTTGGAAGGTGTCTATTTGCACCATTTCCAGGGTAGAGGCGTCTTGGCTAGGTGGGATTTCTCCCTACCGGCCCCAGGGACAAGGAGACATCACGAGAAATCTTTCTAGAACGCTTGACCTTGAAGTTAACTCCAACCCGTAGCCTGGCTTCGTGAGCCAGTTGACCGTGTCGAAGCTCGCCAGCCAGGTGGGCACCTCGACCGACACCCTTCGCTACTACGAGCGCATCGGGCTGCTTCCGGAACCGGACCGCAGCCCGGCGGGCTACCGGTTGTACGGAGACGATGCCGCCGACCGGGTCCGCTTCATCAAGCGGGCCCAGCGGTTCGGGCTCCGTCTCGAGGAGATCGGTGAACTGCTCCAGATCCGCGAGCAGGGGCTGTGCCCTTGCGGACGGACCAAGCGGCTGTTGGAGGAACGGGTGGCGGAGCTCTCGGAGGAGATGGCCGCCCTGCAACGCCTCCGCGACGACATCGAGCAGATGCTCGACGAGCACCTGCCCGGCGCCGACGGTGACGGGTGGCAGTGCGGCAGCAGCCTCATCCAGATCGGAAGACGACCGAACACCGAAAGGGGAAACCACCGTGAGTGTTTCTGAACAGGCATGCCAGTGCGGCTGCAGCACCATGACCGAGGTCACCAAGGCCGCCGAGCCCTGTGGCTGTGGCTGCGAGTGCTGCGGCACCACCGCCAAGAGCACCGACCAGGAGATCGCCGAGCTGAAGCAGCTCCGCGAGTCGGTCGAGCGGCGGCTGTCCGAGCTGGGTCAGTCTTGACCCTCGGCACGCCGACGTCAGCGGTTCCCCGGAGCAGGCCATGTCTGCTCCGGTGAGCCCGGCGGCGGCCAACAGCCCCGAGCCGGAGGAGGTGCGGTCCCGCAGCTTGCTGCGGCCGGCCATCCTCCTGTTGCTGCGGGAGCAGGAGAGCCACGGTTACGAGCTCATGGGACGGCTCGCCGAGCTGGGTGTGGAGGTCCCGCCCACGACGGGTGGGCTGTACCGCTCACTGCGGACCATGGCCGACGAGGGCCTGGTGACCTCCTACTGGAGCACGCCCGAGCGCGGCCCGGCCCGGCGGGTGTACTCCATCACCGAGTCTGGTGAGCAGCAGCTCGAAGGGTCGATGCCCGCCCTGGCCAGCCTCCTTCGCACCGTGCGGGGGATGCTGAACCGCTACCGAAGCGGGGCCTGACCTCCCCTGCCATCGGGTGCCACGCGGCTCGCGCCGCCGGCGCCCTCATCCCGACATCGACCGCTTTCGGGGGTCACCCGGGGAGCAGGCGGGCGCCCGCCGCGCCGCCGAGCAGGGGCTCGGCGGCGATGCCGAGCGCCACCACGGCGGCGGCGGCCGCCAGCGTCCCGGCGTACGCCCACCGCCCGAGCACCGGCACCGGCGCCGGCAGCGGCTGGAAGTAGGCGGGGGCGATGACCCGGAGGTAGTAGGCCAGCGACACCACGGTGTTGGCCACGGCCACGACCGCCAACCACGTGTAGCCGGCGTCGACGGCGGCGCCGAAGAGGGCCACCTTGGCGGCGAAGCCGGCCAGGGGAGGCACGCCCACCAAAGACAGCAACCCGAGCACCAGCACGGCGGCCAGCACCGGCCGGGCGGTGGCCAGCCCGGCGTAGGACGCCCGGTGGCGCCGGCCGCGGAGCTCGACCACCACGCCGAAGGCGGCGAGGTTGGCGGCGGCGTAGGCGGCGAGGAAGAACACCAGGGCGGGCACGGCCAGCTCGCTGCGGCCCAGGGCGGCCACGGCCATGAGCCCGTACCCCGACTGTGACACCGCCGACCAGCCGAGGAGCCGGCGGACGTCGTCCTGGCCCAGAGCGGCGAGGTTGCCCAGGGTCATGGTGGCGGCGGCGAGCACGGCGATCAGCGGTCGCCAGCCCACGGCCTCCTCGGGCAGCGTGGCGGCCAACCGGGCCACGGCGACCAGGGCGCCCACCTTGGGGGCCACCGTCAGGAAGGCGGCCGACGGGGTGGGGGCGCCGTCGGCCACGTCGGCCACCCAGGCGTGGGCGGGCACGGCCCCGAGCTTGAAGGCCAGGCCGAGCACCACCAGGCCGGTGGCGGCGACCAGGGCCACCGGATCGGCGCCGGGCAGCGCCTCCCGCAGGCCCGGCAAGGTGGTCGTGGCGCCGAGGCCGAAGAACAGCACCGCCCCGTAGACCATGGCGCCGTTGGTCAGCGCCCCGAGCAGGTAGTACTTGATGCCGGCCTCACCGGAGCGGGCGTCGGTGCGGTGGAAGGCGGCGAGGACGTACCCGGTGGCCGACGACAGCAGCACGCCGAGCAGCAGGGCCATGAGGTCGGCGGCGCCGGCGAGCACGACGGCCCCGAGCGCCGACAGCAGCAGCAGGCTGTGGTACTCCCCGCCGCGGGCGTCGGTGGCGAACCACTCCACCGACAGCAGCACGACCACAGCGGTGACGGCGAGCACGACCAGCTTGGCCCATGCCGCGGTGTCGTCGGCGGCGTAGGTGTCGAAGAACGTGGTGGTCTGGGCCCCGCCGAGCATGGCCGCCGAGGCGACGCCGGCGATACCGACGGTGGCCAGGGCCAGGCCGGCGCACCAGCCCTGGGCCGAGCGAGGGGCGAACAGGGCCACGACCAGCACGACCACGGCGCCGATCACCAGCACGATCTCGGGCGTGACGTCGCCCACCGGCATCGACATGCCCCTCAT
>JAHWJR010000064.1:0-3253 GCA_019348335.1 Actinomycetota bacterium | reverse complement strand
GTGGTCTCGATCACGTCGAGCACCCAGGCCGGCGCCACGCCGATGGCCACGGTGAGGGCCAGCAGGGGCGCCAGGGCGAGCACCTCGGTCCGCCCCAGGTCGGGCCACGACGCCCACCGCTCGGGCAGCGGGCCGAGGAACACCCGCTGCAGCATGCGCAGGAAGAAGGCCGCGGTGAGCACGATGCCGAGGAGGCCGACGGCGGCGAGCGCCGGCTGGACGGCGAAGGTGCCGGCGAAGATCTGGAACTCGGCCACGAAGCCGGCCAGCCCCGGCAGGCCGAGGCTGGCGAAGGCGGCCAGCGTGGCGGCGCCGGTCATGGCCGGTGCCCGGCCGGCGAGGCCGCCGAAGGACTCCATGTCGTAGGTCTCACCCCGGGCCCACACCGACCCGGCGAGCAGGAACAGGGCGCCGGTGATGAGGCCGTGGGCGACCATCTCCAGGGTGGCGCCGCTGAGGGCGAGGGACCGTGCGCCGGCGTCACCCGAGCTGGCGGCCGCGGCGGCGGCCAGCCCCAGCATCACGTAGCCCATGTGGTTGACGCTCGAGTAGGCGATCATCCGCTTGAGATCGGTCTGGGCCAGGGCGACCAGCGCCCCGTAGACGATGCTCACCACCGCCACCACGCCCACCACCGTCGAGAACCGCTGGAAGGCGTCCGGCATCATCGACAGCACGATGCGGACGAAGCCGTAGGTGCCCATCTTCAGCAGGACCCCGGCGAGGATGGTCGACGCCGGCGCCGGGGCGTCCACGTGCGCCGGTGGCAGCCAGGTGTGGAAGGGAACGATCGGCGTCTTGATCCCGAGGCCCACGGCGAAGCCCAGGAAGACCAGCACGCTGCGCAGCCCGTTGGCCCCGAGCGGTTGCTGGCGGATGAGCTCGGCCATGTCGAAGGTACGGGGCTCCGACGACAGGTACAGCCCGAGGATGGCGAGGAGCATGGCCAGCGATCCGGCGAGCGTGTACAGGAAGAACTTGAGCGCCGAGCGCTGGGCGTCACCGTGGCCCCAGACGGCGATGAGGAAGTACATCCCGACCAGGCTCACGTCGAAGAAGACGTAGAAGAGGAACAGGTCGAGGGCGAGGAACACGCCGAGGGAGGCACCCTCCAGGAACAGGAACGCGGCGGCGTACTGGCGGGGGCGCCCCCGCCGGTCGGCCGGGTAGGCCAGGGCCACCACGAACAGCAGGGCGGACATGGCGGCCAGCGGCAGGGAGATGCCGTCGACCCCGACGGTGTAGGCCACGCCGAGCGAGGGGATCCACGGCACCGACTCGACCAGGTCGAAGCCGGCGCCCCCGTCGAAGCGGGCCCACGCCGCCACCAGCAGCACCAGCGGCACGGCCGCCACCCCCAGGGCCAGGCGGGAGGTGGCCCGCTCGGACAGGCGCGGCACCAACAGGAGGGCGACGGCGCCGGCGAGCGGCACGAAGATGGCGGCGGTCAGCATGGTCAGCTCCCTACTGCGGTCACGACCAGGGCCGCCAGCAGGCCAAGGGCGACGAGCACGTAGTAATGGTGGGCCAGGCCGGTCTGGAGCCGGCGGCTGTGACGGCCGGCGGCGCCCGTCCCTCGGGCCAGGGCCTCCACGGCCCCGTCGACGGCCCGCTCGTCGCTGCGGCGGGAGGCGGTGGCCAGGCGGACGGTCGTGACCGCGGTGCCGCGCACGACGCCGTCGACGCCCCGCTCGCCCCACCACGACAGCGCCCGGGAGCATCCGCCGGCCACGCGGACGGCGGCGCGGACGCCGGCGTCGATCACCCGGTCGTCGGCGGCCGCCAGGGCCTGCGCCAGCGCCAGCGTGGGGTCGACCACGGTTCGGTGGGCCAGGGCCGGCAGCCCCAGCCACGCCGCCGCACCGGCGCGCACGGTCGCAGGAAGGCCGAGCGTGAGCAGGCGCCGGCGGCGATCGAGCACGGCGACGGCGACCAGGCCGGCGGCGACGGTGGTGACGGACACGGCGAGCTCCCCGGCGGTGCTGTCGAACAGGCGGCCGCCGGTGAGGCCCTCGACGAGGTCGCCCGCTCCCGGGAGCCAGGCCACGCCGAGCAGGATGGTGGCGCCGGCGAGGGCGATGACGGCCACCTTCTCCGACCGCGGGGGCGGGTGCGGCTGCTCGGTCGTCCGGCCGGGCCCGTAGGCCAGCAGGGCCACTCTGCCGGCGTACCCGGCGGTGAGCAGGCCGGCCACGACCACGCCGGCGCCGGCCCAGGCCCCGTGGTGCACGGCGGCGGCGAGGACGGCTTCTTTCGACCACGCGGCGCCGAGGGGCGGGACGGCGGCCAGCGCCAGGGCCCCGACGGCGAAGGCGGCAGCGGGCAGGGGAAGGGCGCGCCCGAGGCGCATCCTGCCCAGCCGGCCGCCGCCGGCGGCGTCGACGGCGATGCCCCCGGCCAGGAACAGCAGGGCCTTCAGGGCGGCGTGGCCGACCAGGTGGGCGCCGGCGGCGGCCACCGACCCGGCGCCGACGGCGACGAGAACCAGCCCGTACTGGGCCGAGGTGGAAGCGGCCAGCACCCGCTTGAGGTCGTCCTGCACGGTGGCCACGATGCCCCCGGCCAGGGCGGTGGCCAGCCCCAGGCCCACCACCGCACCCCCCAGCCAGGCGGCGCCGGCCAGCTCGGGCACGGCCCGGGCCAGCAGGTAGGCGCCGGCGGCGACCATGGTGGCCGAGTGCAGCAGGGCGCTCACCGGCGTGGGCCCGGCCATGGCCGAGAACAGCCACGGCGAGAAGGGCAGCTGGGCCGACTTGGCGGCGGCGGCGAGCAGCAGGCCGGCGCCCACGGCGGAGGCCTGCCACCCGGTGAGGGCGCCCAGCGCCTCGTAGCGGGCGCTGCCGGCAGCCACCAGGGCGATGCCGGCGGCGGCGAACAGGCCCAGGTCGCCCACCCGGGTGGTCAGGAAGGCCTGGAGGGCGGCCGGCGGGTTGTCAGCGTCGCGCCAGTCGTGGCCGATCAGTGCCCACGAGCAGGCGCCCACCAGCTCCCACGCCACCAGGAGGGTGAGCAGGTCGGCGGCGGCGACCAGCGCCAGCATGGCGCCGACGAAGGCGACCAGCACGGCGAGGAGGCGGGGCAGGCCAGGGTCGGCGCGGCGGTTGCCGGCGGCGTAGGCCAGCACGGGCAGGGCCACGGCGGGCACGAGCACCACCATCACCCGGGCCAGGCCCTCGACCGCCAGACCGACCTCGAGCTGGCCGCCCCACCGCCACGTCGTGCTCGGCTGGACTCCCGCCGAGGCGATGCCGAG
>JAHWJR010000063.1:5901-9191 GCA_019348335.1 Actinomycetota bacterium | reverse complement strand
TCCACCGCGTCGGCCCGCTCGCCGAGCTGTTCCACCCGGGTGTGCACGGCGTCGAACGCCTCGGCGGTCACCGGTTCGTCGGCCTGCTCCAGCGCCTTCACCCGCCCGGGGAGCGCACCCAGGCGGACGACCTCGGCGGTCAGGTCCTCGAGCCCCTGACCGAGGTCGGCCACGGCTTTCTCCAACCCCCCCAGCCGTTGGTCGAGGGCGCCGATGGCCTCGCCGGCCGTGCGCTCCAGGGCCTCGACCCGGTCGGGAACGCCCGACAGCAGCTCGAGATGGGAGGAGAGCCGCTCGAGGCCGTGCGCCAACTCGGCCACGGCGTTCTCCACGGCCGTCGTGCGATCGAGTGACTGCTCCAAGGCGGCCACGCGCTCGGGGACGGCCGACAGCCGGTCGGCCTCGACCGACAGCCGGTCGATGCCCCGGCCCAGTTCGGTCATGGCTTCCTGCACGGCGGTGGTGCCGTCGGCCACCCACTCGAGTGCGCCCACCCGCTCGGGAAGCTGGCCGAAGGCGGTGACCGACCCCGCCAGCTCGTCGAGGCGCTCGATGGTGCGGGCCCGGTGCTGGTCGAGCTGGTCGACGGTGCGCTCGGCCAGCTCCTCGAGCGACCGGAGCTCGACGCCCGTGTGCGCGGCGGCGTGCGGGGTGGCGGTCACGGACTGCTGTTCCAGCGCCTCGACCCGCCGGCCGAGCGCGTCGAGGTTGCCGAGGCGGGCGGTGAGGCGTTCCAGTTGCTCGGCGATGGCGGCGATGGCGTCGCTCTCAGCCTGGGCACCGGCGCCCGCACCGGCGTCCTCCAGGGCCGCCATCCGGGCCGGGACGGTCTCCAGCGCCTCCACCCGTTCGAAGAGGTGGGCCAGCACGACGCTCATCCCCGTGCCGTTGACCAGGTCCCCGGACCGGGCCGCCCGGTCGTCCGCCGCCGGCGGCCCCCCGTCCGGGTCGTCGCCCGCCGGCGGGGTGTCGAGGCGGTCCGAGCCCCCTGGACCCCTCGCCACGACGTGGCGGGGCCCGTTGTCCCACACGTCGGCGCAGCCCCCGAACCGGCCGGTGCAGACGGTGCCGCACCGCTCGCACGAGCACGACGACGGCCCGGCGGTCATGGGATGGTCACATCCCTCGACGATCTGCGGACCGAACTCGTGGCACCACCCCATGCACGGATGCTACCGACGGCGCCCGGGCCCCGACGGGCCGAGCCCGCCCGGGCAACGGCCGGCGCCAATCTCGGCGAAGCCGTCGAGGGCGCCTCCGGTAGCATCGGACGGAAGATGTCCTCTTTGTGGCCCCAGCTCGAGCCCTTGTTGGCCAAGGTGCAGAAGCCGGCTCGCTACATCGGCTGCGAGGACGGCGCCCAGGTGCCGGACTTCGCGCCGGGCAAGGTGGCGTGGCTGCTCACCTACCCCGACACCTACGAGATCGGCCTGCCCAACCAGGGCCTGCAGATCCTCTACGAGATCCTCAACGAGCGCGACGACGCCGTGGCCGAACGGGCGTACGCACCCTGGACCGACCTCGAGGCGCTGCTGCGGGCACGGGGCCTGCCGTTGTTCTCGGTCGACAACCACCGGCCGGCGGACGAGTTCGACGTGCTGGCGTTCAACCTGTCGGCCGAGCTGATCTACACCAACGTCCTCAACTGCATCGACCTGGCCGGCGTGCCCGTCCGGGCGGCCGAGCGGGGACCGGAGCACCCGTTGATCGCCGCCGGGGGCCACTGCACCTACAACCCCGAGCCCCTCGCCGACTTCGTCGACCTCTTCGTGCTGGGCGACGGCGAAGAGGTGGTGTCGGAGATCACCGAGGTGCTGCGGGAGTGGAAGGCCGGCGGCCGCACGCCCGGCTCGCGGGAGCGGGTCCTGCGCCACCTCGCCACGGTGCCCGGCGTCTACGTGCCCTCCATGTACGAGGTCACCTACGACGGCGACCGCCTGGTCGCCGTCAGCCCCCGGTACCCCGAGGTCCCCGAGCGGGTCGAGAAGCGGACCATCGCCGACCTGGGGGAGTGGCCCTATCCCAAGCGCCAGCTCGTCCCCCTGACCGAGGTCGTCCACGACCGCTTGAACGTCGAGGTGTTCCGGGGCTGCACCCGAGGCTGTCGCTTCTGCCAGGCCGGCATGATCACCCGACCGGTACGGGAGCGGCCCGAGGACCAGGTGCGCCGGATGGTCGACGAGGGACTGCGCCGGACCGGCTACGACGAGGTGGCGCTGACGTCGCTGTCCACCGCCGACTTCAGCGGCATCGAACGGGTGGTCGCCGACACGGTGAACGACCCGGGCAACTGCGGCCAGGTGTCGGTCTCCCTGCCGTCGCTGCGGGTCGACGCCTTCACCGTGGGCATCGCCGCCGAGATCCAGCGGGCCCGCCGCACCGGCCTCACCTTCGCCCCCGAGGCCGGTACCTGGCGGCTGCGCCAGGTGATCAACAAGCTGATCCGGGAGGAGGACCTCTACGGCGCGGTGGAGTCGGCCTACTCCCAGGGTTGGCGGCGCATGAAGCTGTACTTCATGACCGGGCTCCCCACAGAGACCGACGAGGACACGCTGGGGATCGCCGAGCTGGCCCGCAACTGCGCCCGGATCGGTTCCGAGCACACCCGGGGCGCCTCGGTGACCGTCTCGGTGGGCGGCTTCGTCCCCAAGCCCTTCACCCCGTTCCAGTGGTTCGGGCAGAACACCGCCCAGGAGCTCCAGCGAAAGATGTGGCTGCTCCGCGACGCCCTCCGCCGTGAACGGGGGGTGCAGTTCAAGTGGCACGACCCCAAGGCCACGCTGGTCGAGGGCATCGCCAGCCGCGGCGACCGCCGGCTGGGGCCGGTCATCGAGCAGGTGTGGCGCAACGGCGGCGTGTTCCAGGAGTGGTCGGAGCACTTCGACCTCGGCCTGTGGGAGGACGCCATGGCCGCCGCCGGCCTCGACATCGACCAGGTCGTCTACCGCCACCGTCACCGCGACGAGGTCCTGCCCTGGGACCACATCTCCGCCGGGCTGCACAAGGACTTCCTGTGGCAGGACTGGCGTGACGCACTCGACGAGGTCGGCCTGGAGGACTGCCGCTGGACCCCCTGCTACGACTGCGGTGCCTGCACCGGCTACAGCATCGAGCACGTGGTGGCCTCGGCCACCCCGCCGGCGGGAGGCAGCCAGGGCACCGGCCAGGACCTGGGCGCCGGCGCCGCCGTGCCCGTTCGCCTCCTCTCCAAGTCATGAACGGCGCCAAGCGGTACCGCCTGCGGTTCGCCAAGCTGGGCAAGGTCCGCTTCACCAGCCACCGCGACGTGG
>JAHWJR010000063.1:0-5801 GCA_019348335.1 Actinomycetota bacterium | reverse complement strand
CGCCTGCGGTTCGCCAAGCTGGGCAAGGTCCGCTTCACCAGCCACCGCGACGTGGCCCGGATGTGGGAGCGGGCGCTGCGCCGGGCCCGGCTGCCGGTGGCCTACACCCAGGGCTTCTCGCCCCGCCCCAAGCTCTCCTTCGGCCTGGCCCTGCCCACCGGCCACGAGTCGCTCGCCGAGTACCTCGACGTGGAGCTGGCCGAGGGCGCCGGCGACGCCCCCGAGGCGGCGGAGCTGCCTCCCCGGCTGTCTCCCGAGCTCCCCGTCGGCGTCGACGTCCTCGTGGCCGCCCCGGTCGAGCCCGGCGGCGACTCCCTGCAACAGATCGTCCGCAGCTGCAGCTGGCGCATCGAGGTCCCCGACCTCGCGCCCGAGGCTGCCCGTTCGCTCGTCGACGCCGCCCTGGCCGCCGACGAGATCGTCGTCACCCGTCAACGCAAGGGCCGGGACGTCACCGACGACCTCCGGCCCGCCGTTCTCTCCGTCGCCGTGGTGGGGCCCACGCCCACCGGCGTCGAGCTGGACGCCGAGCTCGCCGTCCACCCCCGCAGCGTGCGCCCCGGCGAGCTGCTGAGGGCGCTCGCACCCGACCTCTCCGAGGGTCGGGTCATCAGGACGGCCCAGTGGACCTGGCGCGATGGCGCGCGGGTCGAACCGCTTCCCGCAGCGGTCGACCTCGACGCGACACGCCACCCGCACGCCACGCCGTGCGTCACCAGAAGGGATTCCCTCGATGCCCGAACCGGACGGACCGAGCACCCGGTCCTCGACCGACGCCAATCCCGAACGCCCCTCCCCTCCGGCGCCCGAGCACCCGGCGCCGGCTGACGCCGCTGCCCGTGGCGACGGCGCCGGCGGCCGGCGCCGGCGGGGGTCGCGGGGCGGCCGCAACCGCAACCGCTCGGGCCGGAGCGGCGACGACCAGGGCCAGGGTGAAGGGGCCGACGTGGCTGGCGGCACCGATCTCCCCGACGAGCTGCCCGATCGGCTGCGAGAGAACATGCCGTCGGCGGCGGCGGGCGAGAAGGCGCTGGTGCCCCACAAGCCGAAGATCGGTGACACCCGCCCGGCGCCGCCGCCGGCGTCTGATGGCCCTGCTTCCGGTGCCGGACCGGACGGCTCGGTGGACGGCGCACCGGGCGGAGCCGCCGACGGTGAGGCCCCCCGGCGCCGCCGGCGTCGGGGTCGGGGCCGGGGTGGCGGCGGCGGCAAGGGCGGTGGGGAGGCGCCTGGCGATGTCGCCGACACCGCACTCGCGGCCGAGGCCGTCGAGCGCCGCCGGGGGCGGCAGCGCAACGGCCGGCCGGTGGGGCGCTACCTCATGTGCGTCCACGTGGGCGACGGGACGACCCAGATCGCCGTCCTCGAGGGCCGCATGCTCATCGAGCACTACGTGGCCCGGGAGGACGACTCCCAGATCCACGGGAACGTGTACCTCGGCCGGGTCCAGAACGTGTTGCCCGGGATGGAGGCGGCCTTCCTCGACATCGGCACGCCCAAGAACGCGGTGCTCTACCGGGGCGACGTCCAATACGACGCCGAGGACGTCGAGGAGGGAGGGCCCGCTCGGATCGAGGACATCCTCCGGGCCCGCCAGTCGCTGATCTGCCAGGTCACCAAGAACCCCATCGGGCACAAGGGCGCCCGGCTCACCCAGGAGATCTCCCTGCCGGGGCGCTTCGTGGTGCTCATCCCCAACTCCTCCACCTACGGGATCTCCAAGCGGTTGCCCGACGACGAGCGCAAGCGGCTGCGGGCGGTGCTCGATCAGGTGAAGCCCGAGGACCACGGGCTCATCGTGCGCACCGCGGCGGCGGAGGCCACCACCGGGGAGCTGCAGCGCGACGTGGGTCACCTGTTGCGCAGGTGGGAGCAGATCGAGGCCCTCGCCCGCCGCTCGCAGGCGCCGGCCCTGCTGTACCGGGAGCCCACCATGGCCGTGCGGGTCATTCGCGAGGAGTTCAACCCCTCGTACCGCGGCGTCGTCATCGACGACCGTGGCCTGTACGAGGAGGTGCGCGACTACGTGGCCTCCATCGCCCCGGAGCTGAGCGAGCGGGTGGAGTTCTACGACCCCGAGACCGAGGCACTCCCCCTTCTCGAGCGCCACCACGTGGCCGAGCAGCTGCACAAGGCGCTCGACCGCAAGGTGTGGCTGCCCTCGGGGGGCTCGCTCATCATCGAGCGGACCGAAGCGCTCACCGTCATCGACGTGAACACCGGGCGCAACGTGGGCCGCTCGAGCCTGGAGGAGACGGTCTACCGCAACAACCTCGAGGCCGCGGAGGAGATCGCCCACCAGCTCCGGCTGCGCGACATCGGCGGCATCATCGTCATCGACTTCATCGACATGGAGCTCAAGCACAACCGCGACGACCTCATGAGGGTCTTCCGCGACGCCCTGGCCAGGGACAAGACCCGCACGCAGGTGTTCGAGGTCTCCGAGCTGGGGTTGGTCCAGATGACCCGCAAGCGCATCGGCGAGGGCCTGCTCGAGTCGATGTCGTCGGTGTGCCCGACCTGTGAGGGGCGCGGGGTCCTCCTCGACAGCCGTGCCCGGGAGGCCGTGGAGCGGGGGTAGGCCGGTACGTCAGCCGGCGTGCTCGTCCGGTACCCGCACCCGGTAGCCGGCTTGCCCTCCGTCGGGGCCGAAGGCCAGAGCCAGCAGGTGCCGGGCCACGTGCTCGGGGCTGTTGAAGGCCCCGGCCCGCTCGAGCTGGCGGAAGCGCTCCACCCGGGGGAACCGCTCGGGAGGGCACTGGCGGATGGTGGCCTGCATGTCGGTGTCGACCACGCCAGGGGAGAAGGCGTAGGCCCGCAGGCCGTGATGCGCCTCCTCCAGCTCGATCACCTCGGTGAGGCGGTCGACCGCCGCCTTGGTGGCGCAGTAGGGGCCCCAGCCGGCGTAGGCGTGGTCGGCGGCACCCGAGCTCACGTTGACCAGCACGCCGTCGCCGCCGCGGTGGTGGAGGTGGCGTACGAAGGTCTGGCTGCCGTGGACCACCCCGAGGAGGTTGATGGCCACGTGGTCCCGGAACGCCGCCGGGTCGGTGTCGCGCAGAGGCTCGATGGGCTCGAGCACGCCGGCGTTGTTGACCCACAGGTCGATGCGGCCCAGGCGCTCGACCACGGTGGCGGCGAACCGGTCGACTGCCGCCGGGTCGGTGACGTCCACCTGCTCGGAGACGACGTCGGGCCCCGAGTCGAGGGCGGACCGGCTGCGGGCGCACAGCCCGAGCCGTACCCCGCGCTCGGCGAAGTGCCGGGCCAGGCCCGCTCCCAGGCCTCGGCTGGCGCCGGTCACCACGGCGACCCGCCCGCTCACGTCCGGCTCGTGTGCTGCCATGCCCGAACCCTAACCACGAGCCGGGCTGCCACCGGAGGGCTCCGGCCCGGCGGCGTGGCCGCCGGGCCTGTCTGCCAGCGCTAGAGCTGGCCCCGGAGCGCCCCGGCCGGGAACTCGGCGTTGTGGACGTTGACGTAGTAGTCGGAGCTGTTCTTGAGGATGTCCTTGGCCTGCGCACGGCCCACGGCGACGCAGTCGCTGGAGGAACCGCTGGTCGGCGCGGTCAGCGTCACCACCACGGGCCCGGCCTGCCCGGCGGGAGCCTCGTGGATGTGGGCGGCAGTGGCGGGGGCGATGCCCGAGACGTTGAGGTCGAAGCAGATCTCGCCCTGCCCCGGGTTCACCGTGACGAAGGCGGTGCCGCGGCCGTCGGGGTCGCCGGGGCGGGGGACCTCGGCCGCACCGGTGAGGTCGGCGCTGAGCGGCCGACCGCCGGCGCCTGCCGGCGACGTGGCCACCAGCAGGGCGAGGGCGCCCGTGGCGGGGATGAGGGCGAGTCGGTGCAGACGCATGGTGGTCTCCTCGATCAGGTGGCGGTCGCCCGCTCTTCGGAGTGGCGGCTGGCGAAGGATGCCGATTCGTGCAGTTCTCCGGCCATCCTGGCGGTGGGGACCCGGCGTGCCTGCCCGGCCGGCGGTGCGGCCGGCGCGCTCCATGCTCCGGTCCGGTAGGGTGGCCGACTGATGTACGCCGTGATCAAGACCGGAGGCAAGCAGGCGCGGGTCGCCGAGGGCGAACAGCTCCAGGTCGAGCTGTTGGGCCACGACGTGGGCGCCGAGGTGAGCTTCACCCCGGTGCTGCTCGTCGACGGCGGCACGGTGGTCTCGACGCCGGGCGACCTGGCAGGGGCGTCGGTGGCCGCTCGGGTCGTGGGCACCGCCAAGGGCCCCAAGATCCGGGGCTTCACCTACAAGAACAAGTCGAACCAGCGCCGGCACTGGGGACACCGCCAGAAGTACTCGACCATCGAGATCACCGGCATCTCGCGGGGGAGCTGACATGTCGAAGACCAAGGGTGGGGGTTCCACCCGCAACGGCCGCGACTCTCCCGGGCAGCGCCTGGGCGTCAAGGTCTACGACGGCCACCTGGTCAAGGCCGGGGCCATCATCGTCCGCCAGCGCGGCACCCGGTTCCACCCCGGTGAGAACGTCGGCCGCGGCAACGACGACACGCTGTTCGCCAAGGCTCCCGGGCACGTGAAGTTCGCCGCCCGCAAGGGCCGCAAGCTCGTCGACGTCCTTCCTGGCGAGGCGGCTCCTTCCTCCAGCTGAACGGCCGGCACCGCCGGCCCGGGCGACGGCGCTACACCCCGCGGGGGAGAGCGGCGCGGTCCCAGCCCAGGTGCTCGACGGCGAGGTCGAGAGCGAAGCGGTCGGTCATGCCGCTCACGTAGCGCACCGCGGCCGCCACCGCCTCGGGGCTGCCGGGCGCCGGCGCCGGCCGGCCGTCGTCGTGGTCGCGGGGGTTGCCCACGAACCACTCGGTGAGCGACCGCAGGAGGGCGATGACCCGGCGGGCCTGCTCGGCGGCCGCCGGGCGCAGGTAGATGCGCTCGTAGTTGAACGCCCGCAGCGCCGCCAGGGCGCTGGCCTCGGGCTGGCGCAGGGCCACGGTGCCGGTCTCGGCGATGGTCTCGAGCAGGGCGGTGACGAACGCGCCGAGTTGGCCCGAGCGGCTGGCCCCCACGACGTCGGCGACCTCGGCCGGCAGGTCGTTGGGATGGACCACGCCGGCGTCGACGGCGTCCTCGAAGTCGTGGCACACGTAGGCGATGCGGTCGGCCCACGCCACCACCTCGCCCTCGGGCGTGGCCGGTGCCGGGCGGTTCCAGGAGTGGTTGCGCACCGCGTCGAGCGTCTCGGCGCACAGGTTGAGCGGCGCCAGCACCACGTCGGCGCCGTAGACGGCGTGGTGGTAGCCACCTTCGACGAAGGGGGACAGCGCGTCCTCGCTGGCGTGGCCGGCGGGGCCGTGGCCGCAGTCGTGGGCCACGGCGGCGGCAGCGGCCAGGTCGACGTTGAGGCCGGCGCCGCGGGCGATCGAGGTCGCCACCTGGGCCACCTCGATGGCGTGGGTCAGCCGGGTGCGGAGGTGGTCGTCGTCGGGGGCGATGAAGACCTGGCACTTGCCGGCCAGCCGCCGGAACGGCCGGCTGTGCTGGATGCGGTCGAGGTCGCGCTGGAAGCAGGTGCGGAAGCGGTCGGGCACCTCGGGCCTGGCCCGCCGCCCCGCCCCCTCGGCGCGGGTCGCTCCCGGAGCCAGGCGCAGGGCCTCGGCGTCCTCCCGCTCGGTGCGCTCGACCAGGCCGGTGGGCGCCGGGCCCACCTCGGCCGCCCGGTGGGCCACCGCCGGCAGCTGTCGGAGCTCGGCCACGTCCATGCCGGCGAGCGTAGCGACGGGGAGTGACTCAGGAACGGGGGAGGCTCATCCCGTCGATCATCGACGCGGCCACGT
>JAHWJR010000253.1 GCA_019348335.1 Actinomycetota bacterium | reverse complement strand
CTCGGCCTCGGTGGTGCTCGTGGTCGAGCTCGTGGTCGTGGTCGCCGCCTCGTCGGTGTCGTTGCCGCACGCGGCCACGGCGAAGACGCCGACCGTCGCTACCGCTATCAGTGTCCTGAACCTGCCCATGGAAATCCTTTGTCTCGAGGCGGCAGCGAAACCGACGCGAGACGGGAGGGTGCCCACGCGTGTGCCCCGGCCCGCTTGCAATCGACGCCCCGCCTGCTCCTGTGGCCGCCTCCGCCGGCGGCCACCGGCGGCCAGGGTGGCCGCCGGTTTCTTCGCGCTCGAGTGAGCGCGGCGGAATGCTAACCACGCGCTGGCACCGACGCTGGCGTTCACCATCGTTCTGGCGGCACAACTGTGGTGGCAGGCGCTAGCTGCCGGCCGCCAGAACGTGGCTGTCCCGTTGCCGTGCGTCAGGACGTGGTCGAGTTGGCGTCGATGGCCCGGCCGCCGCCGTTGGTGCCCACCTCGATCTTGCGAGCCTTGGCTCGCTCGGCAACGGGGATGGTCACGGTCAGTACTCCCTGGTCGTAGCGGGCCTCGATGCGGTCGGGGTCGAGGCCTTCTCCGAGGAAGAGCTGACGGCTGAACGAGCCCTGGGGGCGCTCGGCCACGAGGACTTCGACGCCGTCGCCGGCCTGCCACATCCGCTCGGCCCTCACCGTGAGGGCGTTCTTCTCCACGGTGAGGTCGATGGACTCGGGGTCGACGCCAGGGAGGTCGAACTGGACCACGAAGTGCTCGTTCTCGCGGTAGGCGTCCATGGGCATGGCCGAGGCACGGCGTTCGCCGGCGAGCTGCTGCGTCAGGCGGTCGATGTCACGGAAGGGGTCGTAACGCATCAACATGGGTGTCACCTCCGTCAGGGCGTTGCCACTGCTCTGTATCTACCGCTTCTGGCAGAAGTTGACAACCCCTGACTCACCTTCTTGCAGAAGGCGACGAGTAGGTCGGGGCGAATCTCAGCGTGGCCGGCGCCGCCGGGACGGCTCCCGGGGCGGGCCCCACTGCAAGATCGCCGTTGGGGTGGTGCGCAGCGGAGGCCGCAGCCCGCCATCCGCACGTACGAGCCACGACGACAGCAGCCAGCGGAGCTCCTTGCGCGCCGCCGCGGTGTCGGGCAGGAGCAGGCCCTTGCGGTAGTCGCGCACGGCGTGGGCGATGGTGGCGAAGCGCACACGGACAGGAACCTCGACGACCTCCACGTCGGCGGTGATGCCCAGCTCGGCCAGTACGGCCACGGCGTCCAGATAGGTCGGCGCCGGCGACCGCCGGGCTCCGTGGAAGTGGCGCCAGAGGGGCTCGGAGACGGCGTCCTGGCCCATGGCGGTCATGGAGAGCAGGGCCCGCCGGCCGGTGGCGGCGTCGAGCTCGCGGAGGAAGGGAGCGGCATCCTCCACCACGGGCAGGACGTAGGAGCACAGAACGACGTCGGCTCGGTCGACCTCGACCTCTGGCCAGGGCCCCACCACCGTGCGGAGGTTGTCGACGCCGAGCCGTCGTGCTCGGCGACGGAGCAGCGACAACATGGCCGGGCTGATGTCGACGGCCACCACCTGGTGGGCGCGGGGGGCCAGCGCCAAGGCGAAGCGGCCGGGGCCCGAACCCACGTCGAGCACGGTCGTCCGCCGCCCCGTGACCCGCCGGGCCCGGGAGAGGAACGGGTCGCCCTCGGCGCTGGCCATCGGGCCGCGGGCGAAGCGCCGGACCTGCGCGTCCCAGAACGTGGAGCCCACTCCTCCCTGCCCGGGAGCCAGGCGCTCGGTCTCTGCCCGCCGAGCCCGAACCAGTCGCCGCCATCGTTGGGCGGCGGGCCCCTCCGAGGCGCGCTCCGAAGGTGTCAAGGCCGCTCCATGCCGTATTCTCACCCGCGGACATCGGTGAGGGCGAGGAAGGTCGTGGTGTTGAACATCGAACCAAGGAGCAACGGGTGACGACGGCGGTCAGCGGCGCGCTGCGCCGTGCGACTCCAGGTGGTCTGGTGTGACCGAACAAGTGCAGAGGCTGGCAGCCTTCATCGCGCTCGGGGTGGTGGTGCTGGCCATCGCTTTCCTTCTCCTTCCCTTCACCTTCGCCGGGCAGGTGAAGTGCGGACCGCCCCTGTTCGGTTCTGACGCCAAGAGCACCGAGACGGTGGGGCTCATCCGCGATCCCGCCGGGTCCTGCGAGCGCGCCGGGCGGAGCCGGCTGGCGACGGCCGGCTTCGCCGCCATCCTCGCCGTGGCGGCCGGAGCGGGCGTGAGCAAGATCGAGCCTCCAGGCAAGGATTGCCGCGAAGGGCGCCACGACGACTGTCACGGTGGCTGGCCGGCGCTGATCGGCGCTGATCGCTACGCCTGTCAGTGCTCCTGCCACTGACTCGGCCCGGCGGCGCGTCGAGCGTGTTGCTCCGGCGGTGGGGGTAGCGTCCCGGAACGACCCCAACCTGTACGAGGAGGAGCATGAGCCACTGGGATCGCCCGCCCGAAGAACCGCTTCCCGAGGAGCGGGTGGTCGAGCGCCGCGTCGCTCCTGCCCGACGGCGACGAGTCGTCACCGAGCGGCGTGTCCGTGGCGGGGGCTTCGGGATGAACCCTGTCGGTGCCATCCTCGCCGGCGTGCTCATCGTCTTCATCCTCGTGCTGGTCTTCGGCTACCTGCTGTAGCCGACGCCCCGCCACGCCAGCCCCCCTGCCGTCCACCGCTACAGTGGGCGGCTCCCGGGCGGCGTGGCCGAGTGGTTTAGGCAAGGGCCTGCAAAGCCCTGTACCCGGGTTCGATTCCCGGCGCCGCCTCCAGCCCTTTGATC
>JAHWJR010000252.1:1276-2798 GCA_019348335.1 Actinomycetota bacterium | reverse complement strand
TCCATCGCCGTGGTCGACGTGAGAACGTCGATGCCGTCGAGCCCGGGCAGCGCAGGACGGGCCGGCTCGGCCCCGGTGGCGACCACGTAGGCCCCAGCCCGCAGTGGCTCGCCGTCGACCACCAGGGTCTCGCTGTCGGTGAAGCGAGCCTCCCCTCGGCGGATCTCGAAGCCATGAGCGGCAGCGACGTCCACGTACTTGGTGTCCCGAAGCAGCCCCACGAGGTCGTCCTTCTGGCGGACCAGAGCGGCGAAGTCGACATCGTGCGCCGCAGTCGGCGCCCCGCCGAACGGGTTCGTCTCGGCTCCGTGGCGGGCGCCGGCGGCAGCCAGCAGGGTCTTCGAGGGCACACAGCCGACGTTCACGCAGGTGCCGCCGACGACGCCACTCTCGATCAGCAGCACCGAGGCGCCGTGTTGGCGAGCGGCGATCCCCGCCGCCATCCCTGCTCCCCCCGAGCCGATGATGGCGAGATCGACGTCTACGCCCGTGCCCATGTGGTTCCCTTCGTTGCCGGTCATGCCCACTCGGGACCGATGCGCTCGCACGCCACGAGGTGGTCGAGCCGGGCCTGCGCCAACTCCATCCCCCGGCGCAGCACCTCCCCCACCTCTGGGTCGGTGATCGAGTAGATCACCTTGCGCCCGGCGCGCTCGGTGGTGACGAACTCGCACCAGCGCAGGCACGCCAGGTGCGTGGAGACCCGGCTCTGGCGAGCCCCTGTCGCCTCGACCAGTTCGGACACGCTGTGCGGGCGCTGCATGAGCAGCTGGAGGATGGCCACTCGAGTCGGATCGCCCAGCACCCGGAAGAAGCGCGCCGCCGCCAGGTCGACCGAGGCAGCCGTCGTCGTCGTCACCACGACGACACCCTATCCATCCGGTTGTCCGGATGCACCGGCCGCCTCGGTCCCGCCTACGCGGGAGGCCCGACCGCGACACCACGTTCGGTGCCGATCATTCGGGCTGAGGATGGGTACGGACCGGCTCTGCTCTGCACACGGGCGGCCGGAATGCTCGCCACGTGCGACGGGTTCCTGACGTGACTCAACAGGAGGTCCGATGTTCCGACGATCCACATCCCCAACCGACACCGCCGGCGCCCCGCCGGAGGTCGACATCGCCACGGTCACCGAGGAGACCTTCCTTCAGGACACCGCCGGTGAGGTGGCGCTGATCGACTTCTGGGCCCCGTGGTGCGCTCCGTGCCGGGCGTTCGCTCCGATCTTCCACGACGTCGCCGCCCAGCGCAGCCGCACCGGCTTTCGCTTCGGCTCCTGCAACGTCGACCACAACCCGGAGACAGCGGCGCTGCTGGGCATCCGGACCATCCCGACGGTGGTGGCGTTCGACACAGCCGGCAACGAGCTGGCGCGCATCGTGGGTGTCCCGTCGCGGCACGATCTCGAGGCACTGGTCGAGAAGGCGGAGGCGGCACGGTGACGGTGCGGGCCACGTGGAACGGCACGGTGCTCGCCGAGAGCGATGACACCGTCGTCGTCGACGGCAACCACTACTTCCCA
>JAHWJR010000252.1:0-1176 GCA_019348335.1 Actinomycetota bacterium | reverse complement strand
AGCTGTTGCGCGATGCCGACGCCGGCACGAGCATCCTGGAGACACAGACGCCCTACGACAGCGCCGAGGAGGTCGCCGTGGGTCAGAGCTTCGATCACGTCGTGGAAGACGCGCTGGCCCGGCTGCCCGACCGCTACCGCCGGGTGGTGGAGCTGGTCGACATCGAGGGCCTGTCCTACCGCGGCGCTGCCGAGTCGCTCGCCGTTCCGGTCGGCACGGTCATGAGCCGCCTGCACCGGGCCCGCCGTCGCATCCGTGACCAGCTGATCGCCAGCGGCATCGTGTCGGCTGGGGGCCGGCGATGAGGGCCCTGCGGTGCCTGCGGCGCCGGCGCCGGCCCCACACCGACTCGGCCATGCTGGCGTGCGAGGCCGTCGTCGAGCTGGTCCAGCTGTACCTGGACGGCGCCACCGACGACCTGACGTCGGAGCAGGTCGGCCACCATCTCGACATGTGCCGTCGCTGCGGGCTCCAAGCCGACGTCTACCTTCAGATCAAGGCCACCCTCTCCGGCGATCGGCCGGTGCCGGAGGACGCCGTCGAGCGACTCCGACGGTTCGGCGAGCAGCTGGCCGGACAGGGCCTTTCCGGCTCACCATGACGGTGAGGGCCTCGCTGCTGGAGCTGTTGCTGCCGCGGACCGATGCCGGCGCCGGCATCCAAGTGGTCGTCGCTGTCGCCCTTTTCTCCGCAGCAGCAGTCGCCGTCCGCCACAACCGGGAGCTGCTCTGGCTCGTGGCGGGCCTGGGGACCGTGACCTTCGCCTGGTTCGGCCTGCGGACCCTGCACTGAGCCTCCGGCCAACCGGAAGAACTGGGGCCTGGAACCGGGTTGCACCTCCTGTGCGCCCCCCTTCACAACGAGCCTGGCTGGTGGCCGCCGCCGCATCGGCGTCGTTCGTCCTCGGTGCCGTCATGCTCGAGGTGCTGGCCGGGACGGCAGCCAACAGCGCCGTGCCTGAGTGGGCCCACCTGGTTCCGGCCACCTGGCCGCGACCGGCCCGCGTGAGCTGGTGGCTGGCCGTCGCCGGCGCCGGCGGGCTCTACCGCCTGTGCCTGCACCGCCTCGGCCTTCGGCCCAACCGGTTGGTCACGCTGGCCACGGTGGCGCCGTTCCTGTTGTTCGCCCTCGGCATCGCCATCGGTTCGGAGTGGACGGCCTGGCACTGATGCGAGC
>JAHWJR010000251.1 GCA_019348335.1 Actinomycetota bacterium | reverse complement strand
GATCCCGACGAGCTGTTCGACGCCTTCGCCGCCTGGGCGGCGGCGAGCGGCTACGACCTGTACCCGGCGCAGGAAGAAGCGCTGATCGAGATCGTCAGCGGGTCCAACGTGATCTTGAGCACGCCGACCGGGTCGGGCAAGTCGCTCGTGGCGCTGGGCGCCCACGTCGCCGCCCTGGCCAGCGGCCGCCGCAGCTTCTACACCGCGCCCATCAAGGCCCTCGTGTCGGAGAAGTTCTTCGACCTGTGCAAGGCGTTCGGTGCCGACCAGGTCGGGATGATGACCGGCGACTCCAGCGTGAACGCCACCGCCCCGATCATCTGCTGCACGGCGGAGATCCTGGCCAACCTCGTGCTGCGGAACGGACCACGGGCCGGCGCCGACGTGGTCATCATGGACGAGTTCCACTTCTATGCCGAGCCGGACCGGGGCTGGGCCTGGCAGGTGCCGCTGCTCGACCTGCCCGACGCCCAGTTCCTCCTCATGTCCGCCACCCTCGGCGACGTCTCCCACTTCGAGGCCGACCTCACCCGGCGCACCAGCCGGCCCACGGCGGTGGTGGCCAGCACCACCCGCCCGGTGCCGCTGCACTACCGCTACTCGCTGACGCCCCTGCACGAGACGGTCCCCGAGCTGCTCGCCACCCGCCAGGCCCCGGTGTACGTGGTCCACTTCACCCAGGCCGCCGCCGTCGAGCGGGCCCAGGCGCTCATGAGCATCAACCTGTGCAGCCGGGAGGAGAAGGACGCCATCGCCGAGCTCATCGGGGGCTTCCGTTTCACCGCCGGGTTCGGGCCCACGTTGTCGCGCTACGTCCGCCACGGCATCGGCGTGCACCACGCCGGCATGCTCCCGAAGTACCGCCGCCTCGTCGAGCGCCTGACCCAGGCCGGGCTGCTGAAGGTCATCTGCGGCACCGACACCCTGGGCGTGGGCATCAACGTGCCCATCCGCACCGTGCTGTTCACCGCCCTGAGCAAGTTCGACGGCACCAAGCTGCGCCACCTCAAGGCCCGGGAGTTCCACCAGATCGCCGGCCGAGCCGGGCGGGCGGGCTACGACGAGGCCGGGACCGTGGTGGTGCAGGCCCCCGAGCACGTGATCGAGAACGAGCGGGCACTGGCCAAGGCCGGCGACGAGCCCAAGGCCCGTCGCAAGGTGGTGCGCAAGAAGCCCCCGGAGCGGTTCGTGTCGTGGGGGGAGGGGACCTTCGAGCGGCTGGTGGCGGCCACACCCGAGACGCTCACGTCGAGCTTCGCCGTGACCCACTCGATGGTGCTCAACGTCCTCGACCGCCCCGGTGACGGCTGCCTGGCCCTGCGCCGGCTGCTGACCGACAACCACGAGCCCCGGGCCGCCCAGCGCCGGCACATCCGCTCGGCCATCGCCATCTACCGGACGCTGGTGGCGGCCGAGGTGGTCGAGCGCCTCGACCGGCCCGACGCCGACGGGCGCACCACCCGGCTCACCGTCGAGCTGCAGGCGCACTTCGCCCTCAACCAGCCGCTCGGGCCCTTCGCCCTGGCCACCCTCGACCTGCTCGACCCGGCCAGCGACAGCTACGCCCTCGACGTGGTCTCGGTCATCGAGGCCACCCTGGACGACCCTGCGGTCATCCTGCGGGCCCAGGAGTCCAAGGCCCGCGGCGAGGCGGTGGCCCGGATGAAGGCCGACGGCCTCGACTACGACGAGCGCATGGCCCTGCTCGACGAGGTCACCTACCCCCGCCCCCTGGCCGAGCTGCTCGAGGGCGCCTGGGCCATCTACCGGGAAGGCCATCCCTGGGTCAGTGAGCACCCGGTGCGCCCGAAGTCGGTGGTGCGCGACCTCTACGAGCGGGCCATGACCTTCGTCGACATGGTGGGCTTCTACGGCCTGAGTCGCTCCGAGGGCCTGGTGTTGCGGTACCTCACCGATGCCTACAAGACCCTGCTCCACAGCGTCCCCGACGGGGCCAAGACCGAGGAGCTGGGCGATCTCATCGAGTGGCTGGGCGAGCTCGTCCGCCAGGTCGACAGCTCGCTGCTCGAGGAGTGGGAGCTGCTTCGCCACCCGGGCGCCGCCGTCGACGAGCTCGATGCCGGCGCTGGGGCGCTCGACGAGGCGCCCGCCCCCGTCACCGCCAACGTGCGGGCCTTCTCGGTGCTGGTGCGCAACGCCATGTTCCGCCACGTGGAGCTGGCCGCCCAACGCCGCTACGGCGACCTCGCCTCCCTCGGTCCCGACGGGGGCTGGAACGCCGAGCGCTGGCAGGAGGCCCTGGCGCCGTACTACGAGGAGCACGAGACCATGGGCGCCGGCCCCGCCGCCCGCAGCGGCGAGCTGTTCGTCGTGTCGCGCCATCCCGAGCACTGGGCGGTGCGCCAGGTCCTCGACGACCCTGCCGGGTACCACGAGTGGGCCATCGAGGCGACCGTCGACCTCGCCGCCTCCGACGAAGCCGGCGTGGCCGTGTGCCGGGTCGACGGCGTGACCCGGCTGTAGGGGAACCGAGGGAATGGCCGAGGAGACGAGGGTCGACCGGTGGCTGTGGGCGGTGCGGCTGTACAAGACGCGCTCGGCGGCCACCGAGGCGTGCCGCGGTGGCCATGTCCGGGTCAACGACGACCCCGCCAGGCCCGCCACCCGGGTCCGGCCCGGCGACGTCGTCAGTGCCGTGGTGCACGGGCGTCCCCGAGTGCTCGAGGTCGTCGGCATCGTCGAGGCACGGGTGGGCGCCTCGGTCGCCGCTGACTGCCTGGTCGACCACAGCCCGCCGGCGCCGCCCCGGGAGCGCTCGGCCCCTGTGCTCGCCCGGGAGCCGGG
>JAHWJR010000250.1 GCA_019348335.1 Actinomycetota bacterium | reverse complement strand
CGGTGGCGGGGAAGGCCAGGGCCGCGACCGGCATGACCGGGTCGAAGAACCGCTCCGTGCCACCCACGCTGCGGTTGTGCACGTGGAGAACGAGCCCCAGGACGGTCAGCGCCACCGACACCCCGGCCAGTACCGCGGAGCTTCGCCAGCCGCCGCCAGACGGACGTGCCGTGCGCATGCCGACCTCCATCCCCGGGCACCCCGTGGGCGGGCAACAGTAATGCGTCGCCACTCGTCGCCGGGCGCTGGCGCACAGAGCCGGAAAATCTCTGTTTGCGTCCGGATCCGTAGCGGTAAGATGAGCGCTGCCACCTTCAGCCTCGAGGGTCCGCGCCAGAGTTGGCCGAGAGGGTTGATCCATGGCTGAGCAGTTCGTCGAGGCGAAGACCTCCGTACTGCCCGTCGCCACCAGGTCCGAGCCCGAGGCTGCCCCGCGGGTCGTCGTGCCCCTCTCGCTGGATCTTCCCGTGGCCGGCGACGGCTACCGGTCGGTGGGCGCCATGCCGGCGTTCGAGCTCGTCGTCACCTGTACCGAGGGCGCCACGACGCTGGCCGTGTTCGGAGAGCTCGATGTGGAGGCGGCACCCATGCTGGCCCGCTCGCTGGAGTCGTTTCCTGGTGAGCCCGGGGCGCGCGGCTTCGTCGTCGACCTCGACCGCATGTCGTTCGTCGACGCCGCCGGCCTGCGGGCGTTCGTGCCGTCCATCCGGCGTCTCGCCGCTCGGGGGGAGCGCCTGGTGGTCCGGCGACCATCGCCGCTGGCCCGAACCGTCCTCGAGATCAGCGGCCTCGCCGCCGGCCTCTCCATCGAAGCCTGAGGGCCTATCGCAACATGACACCGGCGGTGACGATCAGGCAGCAGGACGACGTGACCATCGTCTTGCTGGAGGGATCAGCCGGCGCCGGGCTGTTCTCCAGGCTGCAGAACGACGTCCTCCCGGCGTGTCCCCCGCAGCCCGTGGTGCTCGACATCACGTCGCTGACCATCGACGGTTCGGACGACTTCCGACAGCTGACCGCCTTTCTCCACTGGTCGGCGGAGACCCTGAGCCGCGTCGGCCTGGTGTGCCGGCGCATCAGCGCTCGGCGGCTCCTGCACCGTTCGGGAGCCGCCGAGGTCATCCCGGTGTTCCTGACCATCGAAGAGGCGGTCGAGGCGCTGCTGGTGCAGGGGTCCTCGTCGCCCTTGGGGAGCGTCGCTCGTGCTGGCGCCGCCGAAGCCGGCACCCGCCCGCGCAGGTCCCTGGCTCGGCGGGTGGTGAGGACCAAGAGGTCGGCGGCATCTCGCTACGCTGCGCCCATGGGTGGCGAGGCCTAGGTGAGCGCAGCGGACGGCACCGGCAGCGGTCCCGAACTGGAGGCCTGGGTGCGTGAGGAGCTGAGGCTCCCACGGGAGGCCTCGGTCGCCATCTCCGAACAGCCAGGGACCGATCCCCGCTGCTCGCCGGTGGTCACCCAGGTGTCGATCGTCGACCCCGGCGGAGCGCCGTACGACTTCCACATCGAGCGGGCGCTCGAGGAGGTCACCCGGATGGACGTCGTCGCCGCCCTGGCCTTCGGCGGGGGCCACTGAGGCTTCGGTCCCTCAGGTCCTCCCCTCGACCTCCTGCGCCCGGCGCAGCGCTTCGCTGGGCCGTCCCCATCCCGCCAGCTGGGTTCGGTACCCGGCGCGCTCCATGGCCTCGACCACCAGCACGTCGTCGTCCACCACGACGGCGACCTCGCGGTCGCGGGCGAGCACTCCGAGCAGGCCCACCTTGACCTCGGCCGCCGGCCGGCGGTCACCGGCTGGTCGCATCACCAGCAGCTCGTGGTCCACGCCATGGTCCGCCAGCCACGCCTCGGTGTCGGCCCGGCACCGTTCCGGCCGGCCCGTCAGCAGCACGATCTCGTGGCCCGACGCCAGCTCGGCGGCGAGGGCCAGGCCCTCGGGATGGGGCGGATCGGTGCGGGCGGCGGAGAAGAACCCGTTCCAGTCCTTGGGCCGGCGCCGCAGGAAGTGCAAACGGTGGCCGACGTCGGCCAGCACGCCGTCGATGTCGATCACGGCCAACGGCCGGGCCGGGTCAGCCTTCACCACCAGGCAGTCGAGGCTATCCGCCCGTTTCGGCCGTGACCGGCCGTGGCCGGCGGCCACGTTTGGTGGCCGCAGGGGGTGTGGGTAGGTGCGTCCCAGATGCACAGATGAGGGCGTATTCTGACAACCCGAGGGGCTCCTGGCTCCTTGCCCTGGGGCGCTACCTCACGGTGGTCGTGCTGGCGGGGGTTCTCTCCGCAGCCTTGGTCGCGCTCTTGGGCACCGCCGTCCGGGCCGTCGCCGACGCCCCGCGGATGGCGGAGGCGGAGGCGATCGACCTGGAGCCCCTCTCGCAACGTTCGGTCATGCTGGCCGCCGACGGCAGTCTTTTGTCGGTGCTGCACCGGGAGGAGAACCGCAAGTCAGTTCCTCTCGACGAGGTACCCCCGGTCGTGGTCGACACGGTGCTGGCCATGGAGGACGAGGACTTCTACGAACACTCAGGGATGAACCTGCGGGCCACCTTCAGGGCCCTGCTCGCCAACGTGTCCGCCGGTGACGTGCAACAGGGCGGGTCCACCATCACCCAGCAGCTGGTCAAGAACGCCCTGCTCACCCCCAGGCAGGACATCGAGCGCAAGGCGCAGGAGGCCGTCCTGGCGCTTCGTCTCGAGGACCAGATGACCAAGGACGAGATCCTCGAGCGCTACCTGAACACGGTGTACTTCGGCAACAGCGCCTACGGCCTCCAGGCGGCGGCAGAGGTGTACTTCGGCGTCGACGTTCAGCA
>JAHWJR010000062.1 GCA_019348335.1 Actinomycetota bacterium | reverse complement strand
CTCGGTGCCGCCGGCGTCGATGGACTCCCGGAGACGGACCATGGCCAGGTCGGCCAGCTCCTCGGCGATGCCCTCCAGGCGGGTGCGGATGTCGTCGAACTCACCGGCCATGCCGGCGTACCGTACTGCCGCCCCGGGCCGGGGCTCGGACCTTCGCCGTCTTGTCGGCCCCTATCCTGTCGGCGTGACCAAGCGCCGCCCCGGGAAGCAGACGCGCACGGGCGGCCGCACCACCCCGAAGCGGTCCTCGGTGAAGGGCAGGGCGCCGTCGACCGGGGCCGGAACCGGAACCGGTCGCTACACCCCTCCCGTCCCCCGGGTCCAGAAGGTCAGCCCCCGCTGGGTGCCGGCGCTGATGTTCTTCCTGCTCATCGCCGGCGCCGTCGTGATCGTCCTGAACTACTTCACCGTGCTGCCCGGAGGCGCCGACAACCGCTACCTGCTGGTCGGGCTGGCCCTCATCACCGGGGGATTCATCGCCGCCACCCGCTACCACTGAGGCCGTCCGCCACCGGCCCCGGGCGACTTACACAGCTGTCATTCTCCCCAGGTTCCTCCACAGGCTGTGGATTACTCCGGCGGAATGACCAGCTCCATCTCGTCCATGCAGTGCCGGGGAGGCTCCGGGTCGTCGGAGATCGCCTCCCGGACCCGCAGCTCCATGCCGCAGCTCGGGCACCGGTAGGTCAGCTTGACCTTGCGCATCTCCCCGGGTGGCGGCGGCTCGGGCGCCGGCCGGGCGAACGAGCCGAGCACGGCGAAGCCGGCCTTGAAGATGAGGTAGCCGACCACCAGGGCGACGAGCAGGCTCACGGCGAGGTCCATGACCGTGCATCATGCTACCGAGTGCGGTTCCGGCTACCGGGCCGGGGGTACAGGCGCCGCCGTGCCCGGGACTACCCCTCCGCACCACTCGCACGACCGCGTCCGGGAGGTCGCCAGCGCCGGCCTGGGCATCGACGAGCTGCGGCCGGGCCAGGAACAGGCCGTGGCCGCCCTGCTCGAAGGACGTGACACGCTGCTGGTCATGCCCACGGGCTCGGGGAAGTCGGCGGTGTACCAGATCGCCGCCGAGCTCATCCCGGGATGGACCGTCGTGGTGTCTCCCCTCATCGCCCTGCAACAGGACCAGGTGAGCTCCATCGAGGACAGCGACGTGGGCCCGGCCGAGGCGGCCAACTCCACCATGGGAGTGGAGCGCCGGCGCCAGCTGTTCGAGCGGCTGCGCCAGGGCGACATCGAGTTCGTCCTCGTCGCCCCCGAGCAGCTGTCCAACGAGGAGACCTGGAACGAGCTGCGCAAGGCCGCTCCCTCGCTGTTCGTGGTGGACGAGGCGCACTGCATCTCCGACTGGGGCCACGACTTCCGGCCCGACTACCTGCGGCTGGGCGCGGTCATCGACGAGCTGGGGCGACCCCCGGTGGTGGCGCTCACCGCCACCGCCTCCCCCGTGGTGCGAGACGAGGTGGTGGCCCGCTTGGGCCTGCGTGACCCGGTCGTGGTGGTGCAGGGCTTCGACCGGCCCAACCTGCGCCTCGAGGTGGAGACCCACCGGGAGGAGCGGGACAAGCGCCACGCCCTGGTGGCACGGGTGGGCGAGCTCGACCGCCCGGGCATCGTCTACGTCGCCACCCGCCGGCGGGCCGAGGAGCTGGCGGCCCTGCTCGAGGACGAGGCCGGCGTGCGGGCCCTGGCCTACCACGGGGGCATGAAGGCCACCGATCGGCGCGCCAACCAGTCGGCGTTCATGGAGGGCGAGGTCGACGTGATGGTGGCGACCACCGCCTTCGGCATGGGCATCGACAAGGCGGACGTCCGCTACGTCATCCACTACGACGTGCCCGAGTCGGTCGACGCCTACTACCAGGAGGTGGGCCGAGCCGGCCGTGACGGAGCGCCGGCGCTGGCGCTGCTGCTGTGGCGTCCGGAGGACCTGGGGCTGCGCCGGTTCTTCGCCGGCGGCGGCGAGGTCGACACCGACGAGCTCGAGCGCGTCGCCGCCCTGGCCTCGGCGGCGCACCGCCCCGTCGAGCCCGGCGAGCTGGCGGAGACCGCCGGCGTCAGCCCGCACCGACTCCGACTGGCGCTGTCCCGCCTGGAGGACGCCGGCGCGGTGGACGTCTCTGCCCAGGGCGAGGTGACCGCCGAGGCCGACGGGCCCGAGCCGGCGGAAGCAGCCCGGGAGGCGGCCGACCGCCAGGACTCCCGCCGGCAGGTGGAGCAGTCACGGCTGGACATGATGCGGGCCTACGCCGAGGCGCGCAGCTGCCGGCGCCGCTTCGTGCTCACCTACTTCGGCGAGCCAGCCTCTCCCCGGTGCGGGAACTGCGATGTCTGCGAGCGCCAGGACGGCGACGAGGTCGAGGTCGAGGCCGAGGCGGAGGCCGACACCGAGGTGCCCTGGCCCGAGCAGAGCCGGGTGGTCCATCCCGAATGGGGCGAGGGCCTGGTGCTGCGCCGGGACGGCGACACCATCGCCGTGCTGTTCGACGCCGCCGGCTACCGGACCCTGTCGGCCGACTTGGTCGCCGACCACGAGCTGTTGAAGCCGGCGCCCTGACCCTCGCTGCTGACCGCGGCCTGCCGCCTCAGGAAGCCTCGCCCAGGCCTTCGCCCAGGGCCTCGACCAGCTCCTGCTTGGTCATCGACGACCGCCCCGGGATGTCCCGCCGCTGGGCCTCGTCGTAGAGCTCGTCGCGCGACAGCTCGTCCCAGTTGCGCTCGGTGGACCGCGACCGATCGCGCCCCTGGCGGGCAGCCGCCACGCTCGCCTCCAGAGCGGCCATGAGGTCGACGACCTCACCCTCGTCGGCCCGGGCCGGTTCGGTGACCACGTCCTCGCCCTCGGCCTTGCGCTCGATCAGCTCGAGCACGCGCTGGCGATACGTGTCGGCATAGCGCTCGGGCTCCCAGGCGCTGCTGAGCGACTCGATCAGCTGGCCGGCGATGGCCCGCTCGCGCTCGCTGAGCTCGACGCCGTCCACGGGCACGCCGTCGACGTCGACGCTGGGATCGCGCACCTCGTCGGCGAAGTACATGGTCTCGAGCACGAGCACGCCGGCGGCGGGCCGGATGGCGGCGAGGTACTGCTTGGTCCGCAGCACGAACCGCCCGATGGCCACCTTCCCCGACTCCTCCATGCCCCGCAGCAGCAGGGCGTAGGGCTTCTCGGCGCCTGCCCCCTCGGCCGGAGCGAGGTAGTAGCTCTTCTCGTAGTAGATGGGGTCGATCTCGGCCAGGTCGACGAAGTCCTCGATCTCGATGGTCCGGGTGCGACCCGGGTCCACGCTCTCGAGCTCCTCGGGCGTGACCAGCACGTGGCGGCCCTTCTCCACCTCGTAGCCCTTCACGATGTCGGCGTAGTCGACCTCTTCGCCCGACTCCTCGGCCACCCGCCGGTAGCGGATGCGCTGGCCGGTGCCCTCCTGGAACTGGTGGAAGCTCACGTCCTTCTGCTCGGTGGCGGAGAACAGCTTCACCGGCACGTTGACCAGGCCGAAGCTGATGGACCCGCTCCAGATCGCTCTCGCCATGGTGCTCCTCCTACCCCTCCATGCCGCCGCAGCCATCGCCGCCGGCCCCACCAACCGCCGCCTTGCGCAACACGTCCCGCAGCGCTCGCTGGTCGTCGGGCGAGAGCGAGGCGATGGCGGGGGGCGGCTCCGACAACAGGACCAGGGCCCGATCGCGCGCCTCTTCCCCGGCCGGGGTGAGCCCCACCCGCTTGGCCCGGCGGTCGGAGGCGTCGACGTGCCGCTCGGCGAAGCCCCTCTGCTCCAGTTGGTCGACGATGGAGGTGACCCACGACGGGTCGCAGTGCCAGTCCTCGGCCAGGGCCCGCATCGGGCGGTCCTCGCCCGTGCTCAGGACCAGCAGGAAGCGCAGCGTGCTGGGCGTCAGGTCGAGCTCGGTCGCCACGTCGAGGAAGCGCCGGGTGTTGTCCTGGCTGGTGAACAGCCGGACGATGCACAACCACGCCTCCCGGGCGGCGGTGGACGCCATGGGCCAATCGTAGGCCGACCTCAACCATTGCTGGTGGTAAACCTTTGGCAATCCTCAACTGCATCGCTAGAGTACGCGCGGTGAGCGCACCCGCCGTCGTCCTGGAGAACGTGGAGAAGCGCTACGGCGACGTGGTCGCCCTCGACGGGATCGACCTCGAGGTCCGACCCGGCACGGTGTTCGCCCTGCTCGGCCCCAACGGGGCGGGCAAGACCACCGCGGTGCGGGTGCTCACCACCATCACCCGTCCCGACCGGGGCCGGGCCACGGTGCTGGGCTACGACGTGGTGCGCCAGTCGGCCCAGGTGCGGTCGCAGATCGGCCTCGCCGGCCAGTACGCCGCGGTCGACGAGAACCTGACCGGCCGGGAGAACCTGCGCCTGATCGGGCGCCTCACCCACCTCGGTCGAGCGGTGGCTGCCGAGCGGTCGGCGGCCCTGCTCGACCGCTTCGACCTGGCCGACGCCGGCGACCGCCCGGCACGGACCTACTCGGGGGGCATGCGCCGCCGTCTCGACCTCGCCGCCGCCCTGGTCCACCGTCCCCCCGTGCTGTTCCTCGACGAGCCCACGACCGGGCTCGACCTCCACAGCCGCAGAGACCTGTGGGGGCTCATCGGCGAGCTGGTGGAAGAGGGGACCACGGTGCTGCTCACCACCCAGTACCTGGAGGAGGCCGACCACCTCGCCGACCGCATCGCCGTGGTCGACGGAGGACGGGTCATCGCCGAGGGGACCTCCGACGAGCTCAAGGCCGGGGTGGCGCCCACGGTGGTGGTCATGAGCTTCGACTCGCCCGATGCGGGCCGGCGGGCCGCCGGCGTGCTGGCGCCGTTGTCGGCCTCGCCTCCGGCCGTCGAGGGCGCCACCGTGGAGCTCTCGGCCCACGACGGCCCCGGCACCGTCATCGAGGCTCTGCGGGCCGTCGATGCGGTGGGCCTGGCGCCGTCCACCCTCTCGCTGCGCGAGCCCAGCCTCGACGACGTGTTCCTCTCCCTCACCGGCCGTCCCGCCGCCCCCGAGCAGGCCCCACCCGACGGCTCCGAGGAGCTGGTGCGCACCGGAGGCAGGCGGTGACGAGCGCCGCCGCCCCGACCCGGGCCCCCGGCCGCAGCCGCCTGGGATGGATGGTGTCCGACACGCTGGCCATCACCGGGCGGAACCTGCTCACCTACGTGCGCCTTCCGCAGCTGGTCGTGTTCTCCACCATCCAGCCGATCATGTTCGTGCTGATCTTTCGCTACGTGTTCGGCGGGGCGATCGCCACCCCGACGGGGTCCTACGTCGACTACCTGCTGCCCGGGATCTTCGTGCAGACGGTGGCCTTCGGCGCCATCGGAACCGGGGTGGGGCTGGCCGAGGACCTTCGCAAGGGCCTGATCGAGCGCTTCCGTTCGCTGCCCATGGCATCGTCGGCGGTGCTGGGCGGGCGCACCACCGCCGACCTGATCCGCAACGTGTTCGTGGTGTCGCTGATGGCGGCGGTGGGCTTCCTGGTCGGCTTCAGGGTGCACACCGGCCCGGGGTCGTTCCTCGTCGGGATCGTTCTGCTGCTGCTGTTCGGCTATGCCCTCTCGTGGGGCTTCGCCCTCGTCGGCCTGAGCGCCGCCAACGCCGAGACGGCCCAGGCGACCGCCTTCCCGCTGCTGTTCCCGCTGGTGTTCGCCTCGTCGGCCTTCGTTCCCCTCGAGACCATGCCGGGCTGGCTCCAGGCCTTCGCCGGCAACCAGCCGGTCACCGTCACCGTCGATGCCGTGCGTGCCCTGATGCTCGGAGGCCCGGTCGGACGTCCGGTGCTCGAGTCGCTGGCCTGGAGCCTGGGCCTGCTCGCCCTGTTCGCCCCGCTGGCCGTGCGCCGCTACCGCCGCACTCAGTAGCGCTCCGGGCGAGGCTCGGGCCCCCGTGCGTCAGGTGCGCTCGAGGATCATGGCGGTGGCCACGCCGCCGACGCCGGCGGTCGCCACCAGGCCGAAGCGCCCGCCTGAGCGCTCCAGCTCGTGCACCAGGGAGGTGAGCAACCGGGCCCCGGAGCACCCGGGCGGGTGGCCGAGGGCGATGGCGCCACCGTTGGGGTTGACCCTGCCGGGGTCGGCCCCGTGCTCGGCCAGCCACGCCAGGGCGACCGGGGCGAAGCACTCGTCCACCTCGAACCGGTCGACCTCGGCGACGGTGAGCCCGGCCCGTGCCAGCGCCGCCGAGGTGGCGGGCGCGGCGCCGGTGAGCATGGTCAGGGGGTCGACGCCGGCCACCCCGACGCTGCGCACCCGCGCCCGGGGCCGCAGGCCGAGCGCCTCCACCCGCTCCTCGGCGACCACGAGCACGGCCGCCGCGCCGTCGGCGATGGGCCCGGAGTTGCCGGCGGTGACCCGGCCCCCGGGGCGGAAGGTGGGCTTGCAGCGGGAGAGGTCCTGCTCCGGCCGCTGCGGGCCCTCGTCGGCGACCACCTCCGCAGCCAGGTCGACGGCCAGCTGGCGCTCGCGGTCCCAGCGCCGGCCGGGCACCGGCACCACCTCCGCCCGGAAGCGCCCCGCCCCGGCCGCTTCCCGAGCCCGCCGGCGGCTCTCGGCGGCGTAGCGGTCGAGCGCCTCCCGATCCAGGCCCCAGCGCTCGGCGATCGCCTCGGCGGCGACCCCGGGCGGGACGAGCCCCCCGGCGCCGGCGTAGCGCTCGGCCAGGCGGGGGCTGAACGGGCGGCTGCCCGGAGGGGTCCACGACCCCGGCGGCGTGGTGCTCATCACCTCGACCCCGCCGGCGACGGCGACGTCGTAGGCCCCAGCGGCGATCCCCTGGGCGGCGAAGGCCACCGCCTGCAGCGAGCTGGCGCCCTGGCGGTCGACGGTGGTGGCCGGCACCGACTCGGGCCAGCCCGCCGCCAGCACCGCGCTCCGCCCGAGGTTCAGCCCCTGCTCGCCGACCGGGGTGGCGCAGCCCATCACCACGTCGTCCACGGCGGCGGGGTCGAGCGAGGTGCGGGCGACCAGGGCGCCCAGGACCTCGGCGAGCAGGTCGACCGGGTGCCAGCCGGAGAGCGCCCCGTTGCGCAGGCCGAGCGGAGTGCGCACGGCGTCGACGATGACGGCGCCGGTCACCGGGCAGGACGAGCGGCGTCGAGGAGCCGGTCGTTGCGCCGGGCGACCCGCTCCTCGTGGCCCATCCACTGCGCCAGCACCACGCCGGCCAGGGCCACCCCGAACAGGTCGCCGGTGGCCCACAGGATGCCCGCCCCCAACCGCTGGTCGGCCAGGGCCTCGGGCCCGGCGCCGTAGACGCCGGCGGCGAGGACCTCGACGCTGCCCATCAGCGCCAGCCCGATCACGGCGTGGACGGGGACCGCGAGCACCACGAACAGCAGGCGAGCCCCGTGGGGCATCCGCCAACGGCCCGGATCGGTGCCCACCGCGGTCCAGCAGAACAGCCCGCCGGCGGCCACGAACTGGAGGTGGACGGCGGCGTGGACCGCCTCGTTGCGCAGGGAGAGCTCGAACAGGGGGCTGAAGTACAGCGCCACCAGCGACCCGCCGAACACCACCCAGGCGGCCACCGGGTGGGTCAACACGGTCAACGCCCGGCTGTGGAGCACGCCGAGGAGGGCGGTCTGGCCGGCCCGTGACGACGCCTGGAGCGCCAGGGTGACGGGGGCGCCCAGGGCGAACAGGGCAGGAGCCACCATGCCCAGCAGCACGTGCTGGGCGGTGTGGAGGCTGAACCGCGTGGCCTCGCCGGCGGCGAGGCCGGACTGGGTGGCCACGACCACCACGGCGAGCCCGGACACGAACGCGGCCGTCCGGGCGGGGGACCATTGCCGGCCTCGGCGGGCCAAACGGCGCACCCCGGCGACGTACAAGGCGGCCGCCACCACGACCAGCAGCCCTGCCCCGGGGTCGGGGGCCCACGCCGACATGGCGGCGACGCTACCGCCGTCGGTCCCCCGGTCAGGTGCCGGCGCCCGCCATCAACTAGACAGGGGCGCCATGGCGGGGGGGGTCGCTGCAGATCCGGAGGTGTCGGCCGGTCCGGGCGCGGGCCGGCCGAGCATGCTGGCCGTGGGCACCGTGGTGTGGCTCGCTTCCGAGCTCATGTTCTTCAGCGGCCTGTTCGCCGGGTGGTTCGCCCTGCGGGCGTCTTCGCTGCACTGGCCTCCGGACGACGTGGAGCTGGAGCCGCTGCGCACCGGCATCGCCACCGTCGTCCTGCTGGCGTCGTCGTTCACCATGCACGCCGGCACCCGAGCTGCCGAGCACGGCGACCGCCGCCGGGCGGTGCGCTGGGTGTTGATCACGGTGGCCATGGGCGGAATCTTCCTGGTCAACCAGGCCCTCGAGTACGCCGCCTTCGAGTTCTCGCTGTCGAGCCACGCCTACGGCTCCATCTTCTACCTGATGACCGGCTTCCACGGCCTGCACGTGCTGGGCGGCCTCGGCCTCATGCTGGCGGTGCTGGCCGTGGGCACCGGGCGCACCCGGGCACCGCTCGACGAGGGGCTGACCGTCACCGAGTACTACTGGCACTTCGTCGACGTGGTGTGGGTGGGCATGTTCGCCACGATCTACCTCCTGGGTTGATGCTCGCCGCCCGCACCCTTCGAGTTGTGGCCGCCGGCGCCGCCGCCTCGCTGGCCACCGTGCTGGCGCTGCTCGCCGGAGCCGGTCCCGGGGCGGCCGAGGAGTCCGAGGACGACCCCCTCGGCTACGTGGTCGACCTCGACGCCCTGGACGACCCGGCCGTGGTCGCCGAGGGCCGTCGGCTCTACCAGACCGGTTGCGTGAGCTGCCACGGCGTCGACGGCGTCGGCGCCCCGGCCGGCCCGCCGCTCACCGACGCCGGCGCCGCCTCGGCTCACTTCTACCTGACCTCGGGGCGCATGCCGGCCGCCGTGGGCGCGCAGAAGCAGGTCCCCCGCAAGCCTCCCGCCTACGACGCCGAGGAGATCACCGCCCTGGTGGCCTACGTCGCCTCGCTGGGGGAGGGCCCCGAGATCCCCCGCATCCACCCCGACGAGGCCGACTTGGCCCTCGGGGGTGAGCTGTTCCGGCAGAACTGCGCCGCCTGCCACAGCGCCACGGGCGCAGGCGGGGCCCAGAGCTACGGGCGCACGGCCCCCGCCCTCGGTGAGTCCACCCCCGTCCAGGTGGCCGAAGCCATGCGGATCGGGCCGGGCCAGATGCCGGTGTTCGGCCCGGAGACGTTCACCGACGAAGAGGTCGACGAGATCGTGCGCTATGTCGAGTTCCTGAACCAGGTCGGCGACCCCGGCGGCTTCGCCCTGGGGCGCATCGGCCCCATCCCGGAGGGCTTCGTCGCCATCCTGATCGG
>JAHWJR010000249.1:1326-2824 GCA_019348335.1 Actinomycetota bacterium | reverse complement strand
GTCGAGGCCTACTACACCCACGTCCGGCGGGGCCGGCCGCCGTCGGCCGAGCTGCTCGACGACCTGGCCCGCCGCTACGCCGCCATCGGCGGGGTGTCGCCGCTGGCCCGGCGCACCGAGGCCCAGGCGGCGGTGGTGGCCGGCGCCCTCGAGGCGCGGGCCCCCGGGCGCTTCCACGTGGAGGTGGGCTACAAGCACGCCCCGCCGTTCGTGGAGGACGCCGTCGAGCGCCTCCTCGCCGCCGGCGCCGAGCGCCTGCTCGGACTCGTGCTCGCCCCCCACTACAGCGCCGCCTCGGTGGGCGAGTACCTGGGCCGGCTGCGGGCGCAGACCGACGAGCTGCGACCCGGCACCCCGGTGGCCGCCGTCGAGGGCTGGCACCTCGAGCCCGCCTACCTCGCCTTCCTGGCCGACCAGGTCCGCCAGGGGCTGGAGGGCCTGCCGGCCGCCACCAAGGTGCTGTTCAGCGCCCACTCCCTGCCCCAGCGGGTGGTCGCCGCCGGCGACGGCTACGCCGACCGGGTGCGGGAGACGGCGGCAGCGGTGGCCGCCGAGGTGGGGCTGGCGCCGTGGGCGGGCTGGGCCGTCGCCTGGCAGAGCGCCGGGCGCACCCCCGAGCCGTGGCTGGGGCCCGACCTGCTGACCGTGCTCGACGACCTGGCCGGCACCGGCCGGGCCGAGGGGGTGCTGGTGTGCCCGTGCGGGTTCGTGTCCGACCACCTCGAGGTGCTCTACGACCTCGACATCGAGGCCCGGGCCCGGGCCGGCGAGCTGGGGCTGGCCTTCGCCCGCACCGCCGTGCCCAACGACGACCGCCGCGTGCTGGGCGCCCTGGCCGACCGCCTGGTGCGCCTCGCCGGCGACTGAGCCCCGGCGGCAGCGAGGTGGCGCCGGCGAGGGTCGTGGTGGTGGGCGGCGGGATCGCCGGCCTGGCCGCCGCCTCCGAGCTGGCGGGCCGCCCCGGCGTGGTGGTGACGCTGTGCGAGGCCGGCGAGCGTCTGGGCGGCAAGGTCCGCACCGAGGCCTTCGCCGGGACCGACCTCGACCTGGGGCCCGACGCCTTCCTGGCCCGCCGGCCGGAGGCGGTGGCGCTGTGCCGGGAGGTGGGGCTGGAGGACGAGCTGGTGGCCCCGGCGACGACCAGCGCGTCGGTGTGGGTGGGCGGGCGGCTGCGCCGGCTGCCCGCCGGCACGGTCCTCGGCGTCCCCACCCGGCTGGGCCCCCTGGCCCGCGCCGGCGTGCTGTCGCCCGCCGGCCTGGCCCGCGCCGCCGTGGAGCCCCTCCTGCCCGGCCGGCCGCTCGGAGGCGACGCCGCCCTCGGGACGGTGGTCCGGCGCCGGCTCGGCGCCGAGGTCCACCGGCGCCTGGTCGACCCCCTGGTCGGGGGCATCAACGCCGGCACCACCGACCGGCTGAGCATCGAGGTGTGCGCCCCCCAGCTGGCCGCCGCCGCCCGCCGCTCGGCCAGCCTGGTGCGGGGGGCGCGGGCGGTGACCGC
>JAHWJR010000249.1:0-1226 GCA_019348335.1 Actinomycetota bacterium | reverse complement strand
CCCGTGTTCCTCACCGTTCCCGGCGGCCTGGGCCGGCTGGTCGACGCCCTGGCCCGCCGGCTGGACGCCGCCGGCGCCGAGGTGCGCACCGGCGAGGCGGTGCGGGCGCTGGACCCCGGCGGGGACGGCACCTACGTGGTGGGCACCGCCTCGGGCCCCGTCGTGGCCGACGCCGTGGTGGTGGCGCTCCCCGCCCCCGCCGCCGGCCGGTTGGTGGCGCGCCACGCGCCGGGCGCCGGCGCCACCCTCGCCGCCATCGAACACGCCTCGGTCACCCTGGTCGCCCTGGCCTACCCGAGCGCGGCCGTGCCCCGGACGCTCGACGGCAGCGGCTTCGTGGTCGGCGCCGGCCAGGGACGGCTCATGACCGCCTGCTCGTGGGCCTCGAGCAAGTGGGCCCACCTGGCCCGGCCCGGGCAGGTGCTCCTGCGGGTGTCGGCCGGGCGGGCCGGCGACGAGCGGGCCTCGGCCCTCGACGACGACGCCGTGGTCTCCCGCCTGCGCCTGGAGCTGGGCGCCGCCCTGGGCATCACCGCCCCGCCGAGCGAGGTGCGGGTCGCCCGCTGGCCCGGCGCCTTCCCCCAGTACGCGCCGGGGCACCTGGCCCGCGTGGCCGCCGCCGAGGAGGAGCTGGCCGCCCGCCTCCCCGGCGTGACCCTGGCCGGCGCCGCCCTCGCCGGCGTCGGCCTGCCCGCCTGCATCGGCTCCGGGCGAGCGGCGGCCCGGCGAGCGCTCGAGGCGGCGTCGCGTCCGTCGTGAACTCGGATGCAGCAAGATCTGGACTCGCTCCAGCATCGGCGCTAGGTTCCGGACGTGTCCAGCAGGGAACCATCGGCTGCGCTTCTCCGCCGGCACGGCATGCACGTCACCGCCCAGCGTCTGGCGGTGCTGCATGCGGTGTCCGACCGACCGCACAGCACCGCTGACGACATCTACACGGTGGTACGGGCCGACATCGGTGCCATCTCCCGCCAGGCGGTGTACGACGCCCTCGCCGCCCTCACCGACAAGGGCCTCTTCCGGCGCATCCAACCCGCCGGGTCGTCGGCCCGCTACGAGGGCCGGGTCGGGGACAACCACCATCACCTCATCTGCCGCACCTGCAGGCGGATGGTCGACGTCGACTGCGCGGTCGGCGACACGCCGTGCCTCACGGCCGCCGACGGCTCGGGCTACGAGATCGACGAAGCCGAGGTCACCTACTGGGGCCGGTGCCCCGAGTGCGC
>JAHWJR010000248.1 GCA_019348335.1 Actinomycetota bacterium | reverse complement strand
AGTCCCATTCCCCACTGCGCCACCACGTCGCTACCTCCGGCTCGGACGGGAACGCCGTGCTCACGCTCGAACGCCAGCTCCTCCTCCTCGTTGATCGGCGGTCGTTCGGGCCAGTTCCAACCGATCGCGCCGGCGACCACGACGAGGGCACCAGCGAGAGCACCCAAGCGCAGCTTCAGGAGCTCGGCGGCGAAGATGGTGACGACCCCGATGGCGGTGACGAACGGCCACACAGAGGGACCCGCCACTCGGAAGACCTCCTCTGGCAGCGCGTCCGTCGTCCGCACGATGAGGGCCGCTCGCCACCGGAGCGGCCACTGTGCGAGTGCCTCGACGAACCGTTCGAGCTTCGCGTCGCCCTCACTCACTGCAGGCTGGTCCCACAACGGATGGCGGCTGTGCACGATCGGGAGAACCGACCATCCGTGGTCGAGGGGTGGCGAGGGAACGGCCCATTCGAGCGTGTCACCGCCCCACGGGTTGGCGCCGGCAGGAGCGCCCCGCCGCTTGCTGTAGACGATGTTGGCGATGAACAACGCGATGCCGGGCACGATCAGGAACACGCCCGCCGTCGAGATCAGGTTCCATACCTCCCAGCCGAGGCCGGAGGGATAGGTGTAGACGCGTCGCGGCATGCCGAGGAGGCCGACGATGTGCATGGGGAAGAAGGTCACATTGACGCCGATGAACAACAGCCAGAAGCTCAACTTGCCCAGACGCTCGTTGAGGAGCCGACCGGTGAACTTCGGCCACCAGTAGTAAATCCCAGCGAAGATCGGAAAACCGACCCCACCGATGAGCACGTAGTGCAAGTGGGCAACGACGAAATAGGTGTCGTGGGCCTGGAGATCGAAGGGCACAGCGGCCACCATGATCCCGGTGATTCCCCCGATCACGAAGATCACGAGGAACCCGAGGACGAAGAGGAACGCCGTGTTCCACACGGGCTTGCCGGACCACAGCGTCGCCAGCCATGCGAAGATCTGCACCCCTGCAGGTATCCCGATGACAAGGCTGGCGGCGGCGAAGAAGCTCAGCACCAAGGGCGGCAGTCCGACCGCGAACATGTGGTGGGCCCACAGGCCGAACGACAGGAACCCGATGGCGACGAACGCTCCGACGAGCCAGGTGTAGCCGGCGATCTTGCGACGGACGAAGACGGGCAGGACCATCGAGACGATGCCGGCGGCGGGGAGGAACTGGATGTAGACCTCGGGGTGGCCGAAGATCCAGAACAAGTGCTGCCACAGCAGAACGCTCCCGCCCTGCTGCACGTTGAAGAACTGGGTGTGGAAGCCCCGGTCGAGCTCGAGCAGCAGGCTGCCGACGATGAGGGGCGTGAACGCGAACAGGATCATGAACGCGGTCACGAGCATGGCCCAGGCGAAGAGCGGAAGCCGGCTGAGCGTCATGCCCGGGGCACGCATCTTGAGGATGCCGATGATGATCTCGGCAGCCGCGGCGATGGCGCCGACCTCGGCGACGCCCAGACCGAGGACCCAGAAGTCGAGAGCGAGTCCTGGCGAGAATTCGTTCGAGCTGAGCGGCGCGTAGGCGAACCAGCCGGCGTCGGGGACGAGCTGGAACAGCGTGCTGCTGTAGTACAGCAAGCCTCCGAAGAGGAACGTGTAGTAGGCGAAGGCGCCGAGTCGAGGGAAGGGCATCTCCCGTGTGCCCAGCAGGAAGGGCAGCAGGAGGATGGCGAACCCTTCGAAGATCGGCAGGATGACGAGGAACATCGTCACCGAGCCGTGGTTGGTGAACAGCTCGTTGAACAGCTGCGGACTGAGGAGGTCGCTCTCGGGACGGGCCAGCTGGAGGCGCATGACGACCGAGTCGAGGCTCCCGCCGAGGATCAGGAAGAAGAAGCCCGTCAGGAGCAGGCGCTGCCCGATGGCGTCGTTCTGGACGGCACGAAGCCGACCCCACCATCCGGGTGGGTCCGCCCACTCGGACGCCAGCTCCTCGTCGGTCGCAGGCTGTTCAACGGCCGGTGTGGCGCTGGGGGAGCCCGGCTGTCCGGGCCCCTCCTCGGGCTCGCCGTCGCTCACCGCAGCCCTTCCAGGTACTGGATCAGCAACCGCCTCTGCCGCTCGTCCAGCTCGGTGGCAGGCATCTCCACTCCCTCCTTGATGGCGTGTGGGTCGGTGATCCAGCCCTCCAGGTGCTCACGGTCGTTGGGGACGGTCGCGGCAGCCAGCGTCCGACGGCTGGCGAGGTGGGTGAGGTCGGGCCCCGCCGTTCCGTCGGCCGACGTGCCGCGAACCGTGTGGCAAGAGGCGCACCCCACGTCGGCGAACAACTGCTCGCCGCCTGCTGCTCCAGACGACGATGCTGTTGCCCTCGCCGGCCTTTGCTCGCGCGCCAGCCACTCGCTGAAGCGTCCCTCCGGCTCGGCGACGGCGAGAAGGCGCATCTTGGCGTGCTGCAGTCCGCAGAACTCGGCGCACTGGCTGCGGTACACGCCGGGAGCGTCCGCCTGGAGGACGAGGGTGTTGACGTCCTCGGGGAGCAGGTCGAGCTTGCCGCCGAGCTCAGGAATCCAAAAGCTGTGGATGACGTCGGCGGAGGTGAGCAAGAACTCGACCGGGCGGCCAACGGGCAGGTGGATCTCGTTGGCCGTCACGATGCCGTGCTGGGGATAGCGGATCTCCCACCACCATTGGTGCCCGACCACCTCGATCTGGAGCGCTCCCTCCGGCGCCGCGTTCGGAATCGTGTGCATGGTTCGTACCGTGAATGCGAGGACGATGATGAGGACGACGCTCGGCAGTGCGACTCCGCCGAGCAGGATCAGGCGGCTCGGACGCTCGTCGCCCGGGTCCTCGGCTGA